>JBAZYO010000023.1 GCA_041659285.1 Vicinamibacterales bacterium
TCGGTCCGCGCCAGTTTGAGTGATTCGATCTGCCGCACCAGTTCGGGGTCGACCTTGGGGCCCTTGTCTTTCGCGACCTTGCGGCTTTCCTCGAGTTCGTCCATGCGCTCTTGCAAGCGCGCTTCAGCGTCAATAAGGCCTTCGCCAGCGTCACCCATGTAGCCGCTCATTATATCCTCAAACACCGATGGCGGAGCCAATACCAGGGCCACAAGTGACGCAGATGACACAGAATTAACCTGGTGGCCGACACACTCCAATCCCACTTTCATCCGGCCGTTGCGGAGTGGTTTCGCACCGCGTTTTCCGACGCGACGACGCCGCAGAAGCGCGGGTGGCCGGCGATTGCCCGCGGGGAATCCACGCTGATCCTGGCGCCCACGGGCAGCGGCAAGACGCTGGCGGCGTTCCTGTGGTCGCTCAATCGCCTGATGTTCGAGCCGGTGCCGGACGCGGCGGCGCGGTGCCGGGTCCTGTACATTTCGCCGCTCAAGGCCCTGGCCGTGGACGTCGAGCGCAACTTGCGGGCGCCGCTGGCCGGCATTTCGAACGTGGCCGCCGGGCGCGGCGAGGCGTTCCATCCGCCGGCGATTGCCGTGCGCACGGGCGACACGCCCGCCGCCGAGCGGGCGAGGTTCCAGCGGACGCCGGCCGACATCCTGATCACGACGCCGGAGTCGTTGTTCCTCCTGCTCACCTCGAACGCGCACGCGAGCCTGCGGTCGGTCGAGACCGTGATCATCGACGAGATTCACGCGCTGGTGGCCACCAAGCGCGGCGCGCACCTGGCGCTGTCGCTCGAACGGCTGGAACGGATCGCCGGCCGGCCGCTGCAGCGCATCGGGCTGTCGGCGACGCAGCGGCCGCTGGAGGAGGTGGCGAAGTTCCTCGGTGGCGCCTCCCCGAAAAGGGCCACCACGTCCGCCTCCGCGGGCGCTGGCCCGCTACGGCGAGACCGCGCCGTAGCCCGCAGTGCAAAGCGAGCGGGCGAAGGCGGGAAGGTCACAAGGAAGGACACGAAGCAGACCTCTTCATCAAAGACAGATTACGCAGATTCCGTGCACGACGAATTTGAAGACGATCACGCCGTCACCTATCGGCCGGTCACCATCGTCGACGCCAGCGCGCCGAAGAAGCTGGCCATCACCGTGCAGACGCCGGTGGAAGACATGGCCGCCATGGGGAAGCCGGCCGAACCGCGGAGCGGCCCGGCGTCGCGGGGCCCGGTGGCGCAATCGATCTGGAGTTCGATTCACCCCGCGCTCATCGATTTGATTCGATCGCACCGGTCGACCCTGCTGTTCGTCAACAGCCGCCGCCTCGCCGAGCGGCTGGCGGGCGCGCTCAATGAGCTGGCGGGCGAAGCGCTGGTGCGCGCGCATCACGGCTCGCTGGCGCGGGCGCAACGGACCGAGATCGAAGACCTGCTCAAGGGCGGGCACCTGCGGGCGCTGGTGGCGACCTCGTCGCTCGAACTCGGCATCGACATGGGCGCCATCGACCTGGTGATCCAGATCGAGGCGCCGCCGTCGGTGGCGAGCGGCCTGCAGCGCATTGGCCGCGCCGGCCACTCCATTGACGAAGTCAGCGAAGGGATCATCTTCCCGAAGTTTCGCGGCGACCTGGTGGCGTGCGCCGCGGTCACCGCGGCGATGCGCGGCGGCAAGGTCGAGTCTTCCCGCTACCCGCGCAACCCGCTCGACGTGCTGGCCCAGCAGCTGGTGGCCATGGTGTCGATGGAGCCGTGGGTGGTGGACGACCTGTTCCGCGCCGTGCGCGCGGCGGCGCCGTTTGCGGAGTTGAGCCGCACCATCTTCGACGGCGTGCTCGACATGCTCTCGGGCCGCTATCCGTCGGACGACTTCGCCGAGCTGCGGCCGCGGCTCACGTGGGACCGCGTCAACGGCGTCGTCACGGGGCGGCAGGGCGCCAAGCGGGTGGCGATTGCCAACGCCGGCACCATTCCCGACCGCGGGCTGTACGGCGTCTTCCTGTCCGGCGCGGAGAAAGACAAGGCCCGCGTCGGCGAGCTGGACGAAGAAATGGTGTTCGAGGCGCGGGCCGGTGAAACGTTCCTGCTCGGCGCCTCGACCTGGCGCATCGATCAGATCACGCACGATCGCGTGCTGGTCTCACCGGCGCCGGGCCAGCCGGGCAAGATGCCGTTCTGGAAGGGCGAAGGGCCGGGGCGGCCCGTGGAGCTGGGCCTGGCCATCGGCAAGCTGGTGCGCGAGCTGCGCCGGCGCCCGCGCGCCGAGGCGCTCGCCTCGCTGCACCGGGACCACGGACTCGATCCGTTGGCCAGCGCCAACCTGATGCAGTACCTCGACGATCAGCAGGCGGCCGCCGGAGCCGTGCCCGACGACCGCACGATCGTGATCGAGCAGTCGCGCGACGACCTCGGCGACTGGCGGGTGGCGGTGCTGTCGCCGCTCGGCAGCCGCGTGCATGCGCCGTGGGCGATGGCCGCCACCGCGCGCATCCGCGATGAGGCCGGCGTCGATGTCGAGGTGATGTGGTCCGACGACGGGTTCGTGGTCCGCTATCCGGATGGCGAACGGTTGCCGCATCCGTCGTTGCTGCTGCCCGACCCGGACGAGGTCGAGCGCCTGGTGGTGCGGCAGCTCGGGTCCACGGCGATGTTCTCGGCGCGGTTTCGCGAGGCGGCCGGCCGCGCCTTGCTGCTGCCGCGCCGGCGCCCCGGCGCCCGCGCGCCACTGTGGCAGTTGCGCAAGCGCGCCGCGGATTTGCTGGCCGTGGCGGCGCGCTTCGGATCGTTTCCGATCATCCTCGAGACCTATCGCGAGTGCCTGCGCGACATCTTCGACCTGCCGGCGCTCACCGACATCCTGGCGCGCGTGCGCAGCCGCGCCATCCGGGTCGTGCACGTCGAGTCGGCGACGCCGTCGCCATTCTCCACCTCGCTGCTCTTCGGCTACGTCGCCAACTACATCTACGACGGCGACGCGCCGCTGGCCGAGCGGCGCGCCCAGGCGCTGTCGGTGGACCAGTCGCAACTGCGGGAGCTGATCGGCGACACCGGGCTGCGAGACCTGCTCGACGCCGGCGCGCTCGAGTCGCTCGAGGCCGACCTGCAGCACCTGCCGGAGCGCTTCCACGCGCGATCGACGGATGCGGTGCACGACCTGCTGCTGCGCCTCGGCGACTTGTCGCCCGCCGAGATCGGCGAGCGGAGCGCGCCCGGCATTGCCGGCACGGCCATCGCCGACCTCGTCGCCACCCGCCGCGCCATCGAGGTCGGTGTCGCCAGTGAGCCGCGGCTGATTGCCGTCGAGGACGCGGCGCGGTATCGCGACGCCGTCGGCACGCCGCTCCCGCCCGGCCTGCCCGACGCGTTGCTGGAACCCGTCGACGATCCGGTCAGCGACCTCGTCCGGCGCTATGCCCGCACCCATGGGCCGTTCGTTGGCCAGGACGTCAGCGCGCGCCTCGGACTGGGCATCGCGGTGGTCGATGGCACGCTCGCGCGCCTGCGCGCCGCCGGCCGCGTCGTTGATGGCGAGTTCCGCCCCGGCGGCCGCGGCCGCGAATGGTGTGACGCCGAGGTGCTGCGCAGCGTGCGCCAGCGCTCGCTCGCCAAGCTCCGCCAGCAAGTGGAGCCCGTCGATGCCGGCGCGCTCGGGCGCTTCCTGGTCCGCTGGCACGGCCTGTCGCGGCCGCGGGCCGGCCTGGATGGCCTGCTCGACGTGATCGAGCAACTGCAGGGCGTGCCGCTGGTGGCGTCCCTCCTCGATCGCGAGGTGCTGGCCGCGCGCGTGCGCGATTACACACCGGCCATGCTCGACACGCTGATGGGCGCCGGCGAGGTGACGTGGGTCGGCGTCGAGCCGTTGGGCGAACGCGACGGGCGCATCGCGTTGTACCTGACGGATCACGTGGCCACGCTGCGGCCGCCGGAAGGGCTCGACGCCGCGCGCCAGCAAGGGCTCGCTGAACGCGACGCGCACATGATCGCGTTCCTGCGACGGCATGGCGCGTCGTTCTTCGGGCCGCTGCACGAGGCGGCCGGCGGCGGCTTTCCGCAAGAGACGCTGGATGCCCTGTGGGACCTCGTCTGGAAGGGCCTGGTCACCAACGACACGCTCCACGCGCTGCGGGCCTATGCGGCGCCGCCGGAACGCGCGCGGCGCCACGGCCGGCCGCCGTTTCGATCGCGCCGGCTGGTGCCGCCATCCGCGGAAGGGCGATGGACGCTGGTCCCCTCGGCAACCAGCACGCCGACGTCGTGGGCCACCGCCATGGCCAGCCAACTGCTGTCGCGCCACGGCGTGGTGACGCGCGACAGCGCCGCCCTCGAACAACTGCCGGGCGGCTTCTCCGCGATCTATCCGGTCCTCCGCCGGCTCGAGGAAACCGGCCGCATCCGCCGCGGCTACTTCGTGGCCGGATTGGGCGCGGCCCAGTTCGCGCAACCGGGCGCCATCGATCTGCTGCGCGACGCGCGGGATGCCGGTGACGAGGACGTCACCGTCACGCTGTCGTCAACGGACCCCGCGAATCCGTATGGCGTGCTGATCCCATGGCCTGAGCAGACCACCCAGCGGCCTGCCCTGAGCGACGCCGATTCGAAGACGGGGCGGAGTCGAAGGGCCGGCGCGCGCGTCGTGCTGGTCAACGGCCTGCTGGCCGGCTGGATTGGACGCGGCGATCGCCTACTGCTGGTCTCGCTCCCCGCCGATGAACCGGAGCGATCGCGGACCGGCCGCGCGCTGGCGCGCGAGCTCGTGCGTCTCGCCCGGCACGCGCCCGAAGGCCGGCGCGGCTGGCTGATCGAGGAGATCAACGGGCAACCCGCGGCCACCGACCCGGCGAGTCGGTTCCTGCTCGAAGCGGCGTTCACCGCGACAGGCATGGGGTTGCAACTGCGCGTCGCCAAGCGCCCGGCCGGGCAGGACCCGGACGACGAGTCGCCGGATGCCTGATGGCGACACCATCTTCCGGACGGCGCGCGCCATCCACTGGTGTCCGACCTGCCAAAAGGGATGATTGGGGTCAGGCCGTGGTCAGCCGATTCGCTGCGGATGCGTGTAGATATTAAAGGTGGCGCCGCGGACGAAGCCGCAGAGCGTGATGCCGGCCTGGTCCGCCAGGTCGATGGCGAGGCTCGACGGCGCCGACACCGCGGCAATCAACGGCACGCCGGCGAGCAGCGCTTTTTGCACCAGCTCGAACGACGTGCGGCCCGACACCAGCAACATCCGCTCGTCGAGCGGGTGGTGGCCGGCCAGCAGCGTGCGGCCCACGATCTTGTCCACCGCGTTGTGACGGCCAACGTCCTCCGCCGACAGTTGCAGCGCGCCCGACCGATCGAACAGGCCGGCCGCGTGCAGCCCGCCGGTTGAATCGAACACCGCCTGCGCCGGCCGCAACCGGTCCGGCAGCGAGGCGATGACCCCGGCGGCCACCGTCCACTTCCCCGCCACCGCCGAGACTCGCGCCTGCAACGACTCGATGGTGCGGCGGCCGCACAGGCCGCACGACGCCGTCACCATCACCTGGCGCCGATCCCCAAGCCGCGCGCCGAGCCGCTCCACGGCGTCACCCAGCACGGTCACGTTGATGGTGTTGCCGCGCCCCTCATCGTCGGCATCCGCGCAGTACTCGATGGCGCCAATCTCGTCGACGGTGCGAATCACGTCTTCGGCGAGGAGGAAACCGGCGGCCAGGTCGCGGTCGGCGCCGGGCGTGCGCATGATCACGGCGAACGGCGACCCGTTGACCCGAACCGCCATCGGCTCCTCGACCGCGACGCGATCGGTCACCGGCTCGGATTGGCCCGCGCGATGGATGACGACGTCCCGGATCCCGGGTTGGTTAGGCACTCTGGCCCTAGTCTACGGCCTTGCGCCGATCGACGATCAGCGACGCCACAATCGAGCCGCCGACCAGCGAGCCGATAATCGCGAGCGACCAGCCGATCGGGAAATGCCCGTCAAAGGCCTGGTTCAGCCAGATCATCTTGAGGCCAATGAACATCAGCACGCCGGCCAGCCCGAAGCGCAGCAGCGTGAACCGGGCGACGGCGCCGGCCAGCACGAAATAGAGCGACCGCAGGCCCAGGATCGCGAACACGTTCGACGTGAACACGACCAACGGCTCCCGGGTCAGCGCGAAAATGGCGGGGACCGAGTCGATGGCGAACACGATGTCGCTCATCTCGATCGCCATCAGCGCGAGAAACAGCGGCGTGGCGTGCCAGCGCCCGTCGATGCGCGAGAAGAAGTTGTGGCCGTCGAAGTCCTTGCTCACCGGCATCAGGCGATGCGTCAGCCGGACCAGCGGGTTCCGGGCCGGATCCATCTCGTCGGACCCGCTGCCCAGCATCTTGATGCCGGTGAAAATCAGGATCGCGCCGAACAGAACGATGACCCAGTGGTAGGTGAGCAGCACCGCGCCCAGGGCGATAAAGGCGGCGCGGAAGATCAGCGCGCCGAGAATGCCGTAGAACAGCACGCGATGCTGGTAGGCCGACGGCACGCTGAAGAAGGTGAAGATCACCACGAACACGAACATGTTGTCCACCGACAACGTGTATTCAACGACGTAGCCGGCGAGGAATTCGAGGGCCACCTGCCACGCCGACGCCGCCGGGTCGAAGCCCGGCACGGCCATCAATCGCGGGTCATTCGCGAACGCCGACGACGCGTAGTAATAGAGGAGGACGTTGAACACCAGCGCCAGCGAGATCCAGATGACGCTGAACTTGGCGGCTTCGCGAATCGTGAGTTCGTGGTCTTTGCGGTGAAACACGCCCAGGTCCACCGCCAGCATCGCCAGGACGAACAGCACGAAGACCGCGTAGAACCACCAGTACTCCGCGAGCGGAAAGAGCATCACTCTTCCAGCGTACGTGCCGCCGCGGCTTCGAATAACTAGGTATTTTCGTCCGCGATCGACGGCATGAGCGAAGGGTTGCGATAGGATCGAGTCATGGCCAGCACCTATTCGTTCGACGTCACGTCCACCATCGACCTGCCCGAGGTGGACAACGCCGTCAACCAGGCGCGCAAGGAAATTGCCCAGCGCTTCGACTTCAAGGGATCGTCCGCCGCGATCGACGTCGACGCGAAGGCCAACACCCTCACCCTCACCGCCGAAGACAACTTCAAGCTCGAGTCGGTCTGGGACGTCCTGCAGACCCGGCTGATCAAGCGGAACGTGGCGGTGAAGAACATGAAGCGCGAGGAGATCCTGCCCGCCGCCGGCAGCACGGTGAAACAGGTGATCACGATGCAGCAGGGCATTCCCAGCGACGCCGCGCGCGAGATCGTCAAGCACCTCAAGGACCTGAAGATGAAGAAGGTGCAGGCCCAGATCCAGGCCGACCAGATCCGCGTGACCTCCGCGTCCAAGGACGAACTCCAGGACGCCATGCAGGCGCTGCGGGCGAAAGACTTCGGCGTGGCCCTCCAGTTTGGCAACTACCGTTAAGCGGGGACACGTTCCGCTCGAGCGCGCCGTCTCCAAGCTGGGGCTGGCGAGCCGGACCGAGGCGCGGGCCTTGATCGCGGCCGGCCGCGTCACCGTCGATGGAGCCGCCGTCACCAACCCGGCCAGGCTCGTGGTCCCCGAACGCGTGGCAATCGCCATCGACGGCGCCGCGTCGCGCCCTGCCCGCCCCCTCACCATCGTCCTGCACAAGCCGCGCGGCGTGGTGACCACGCGATCGGATCCCGAGGGCCGGAAGACCGTGTTCCACCTGCTGGCGGAGGTCCCCGCCCGGGTCATGCCGGTGGGCCGCCTCGACCTGGCCACGAGCGGACTCCTGATCCTCACCAACGACACGCGATTGGCCGACTGGCTCACCGACCCCCGCTCGGCGGTGACGCGCGTCTACCTGGTCACGGTGAAGGGCCGGGTGGATGACGCCACCGCGCAGCGCCTCGTGCGCGGGGTCACCGACGATGGCGAGCGGCTGGCGGCGGATGCCGCGGAAGTCAGGAAGGCGTCGTCACGCGAGAGTCACCTGGTGCTGACGCTGACCGAAGGCAGGAATCGCGAGGTCCGGCGGATGCTCGCCGCCATTGGACATCCGGTCACGCGCCTGCGGCGCGTCCAGTTCGGCGGACTCGAACTCGGCACGCTCGCGCCGGGCGCGTGGCGCGAGGTCGGCCCCGACGAATTGCGCCGCGCCTTCCCCGGCCGGCCTCAGCCGAGAAAGCGCGAGCCGAGCCCGAAGTAGAACAGCAGCGTGGCGACGTCGGCCGCGGCCAGCACGACGGGACCCGCCGCAATGCGCGGGTCGGCCTTGACGGCGCGCAGGATGGCGGGGAACGCCACGCCCAGCAGGCACGCCACCACCATCGACAGCGCGATGGCCGCGAAGATCGCCGCCGCCACCGCCGTCTCGCCTCGCCACACGATGACGACGCCGCCGACCACGCCGCCGCACGCGAGCGCGAGCAGGGTCGCGGTGCGGAACTCTTTCCAGAGCGCCGCCAGCAACCGCTTTGGCACGAGGGGGCCGTCAGTGAAGCTCTGCAAGGTGAGCGTCAGGGCCTGCATGCTCACGCTTTCTCCGAGGGCCAGCACGATCGGGATGAACAGGGCCAGCACCACGACGTTCCGGAGCAGCTGTTCGAACTGGCTCGCAATGAAGGCGGCGATCAGCCCGCCGCCGATGTTGCACAGCAGCCACGGAAACCGATCCTTGAAGGCATCCCAGGTGGATCGCTGCGCCGTGCCGTGCACGCCAATCAGCTGGAAGATATCGTCGTAGGTCTGCTTCGCGAGATCGATCACTTCGTCCGTGAACAGGCTCACGTCGACCACGCCCAGGAGCTGGCCCTTCGGGTCAACCACCGGGAAGGCCAGCAGCCGCCGCGTCGCGAAGTACTCGCTGGCAATCAGCACCGTCGCCCAATCCGGGATGGCGACGACGTTCTCGGCCATGATCTCCGATACCTTCCGATCCGGCTCGGCCGTGAGCAACCGCCGCGTGTTCACCACGCCCACCAACCGCTGGTCGGCATCGACGACGTAGAAGTAGTGGATCGAGGTGGCGGACCCCGCCGTCCGAATGGCCCGCAGCGTCTCATCGATGGTCTGGTCCGGCGACAGCACGACCTGCGGTGGCCGAGCCAGCGGGAGTATGGGCTCGTGCAATTGGGCGGCTGACAGCTGGACAGCAGGCATGTCCTACAATATTCGGGATTTCCGGCCTGTTGCCGAACTGTGAAGAAATATATTGAGTCCGGGAGGCCGGCCCGATAAATAATCGGAAACGAATATGACTTACAACACTCACTTGAAGGGCGCGGCACTGGCCGCGGTCTGTGCGGTCACTCTCGTCGCCTGCGAAGGTGGGATGCCTGCGCCCACGTCTCCGAGCGCGGTGGTTGGCTCCGGCGGCGCCGCGAATGCTGACGGCACCATCGTCAAGGCCACGACCCCGGCCGGCCTCGCTCCCACCGCCGACGCCACCGGCGTCAGCCTGACGCCGACCCTCGTCGCGCAGCCGGGCGTCGGGCGGTTCCAGACGCGGTCGCTGGCGCATCGCTTCCAGATCAGCACGTCGGACACCTTCGACCCGATCACGCAGTCGGGCATCGGCGCCCTCGACAGCCAGGGCATCATGCGCTTCGTCGTGCCCACCGCGCTCACCACCGGGACCAAGTACTACTGGCGCCTCCGCGTCGAGGTCGATGACCAGCCCGGTTCGTGGTCGGCCACGCGGGCCTTCACCACCACCGGCACGGTGGCGCCGACCGTCCGCCCCGACGTCCCCGGCGAGAAGCGCACGCCGAACCCGGCGGCCGGCCAGCGCTTGCCGCTGCCCGACATGCGCGGCGAGCTGGCGAAGTTCAACAACGCGAGCGAGTCTTGCCCGCGCGGCCTCAAGTACGTGAACAACCCGTGGCAGGACCGCGTGATCGACCACTTCCGCACGTTCGACACGCGGTGGGGCTACAACGCCAAGCCGACCAAGACGGCCGCCGACAACAACGGCGTCGCGGTGGTGGCGGCCGGCGACGAGGCCGCCTACAACTACAGTTCGGATACCGACCAGGGCACGACGCAGGTCCACCTGGTTGACATGCTCGTGCAGCACTGCGGCACCCCCACGGTGGGCTGGCGCGTGTTCACGGGTGAAGAGCCCGGCCGCTGGACCGGCGCCGGCCGCTTCCAGTAGAACCGATCACTCAAGCGGTCGTTCGGTCGTTCGTCAATTCAAGAGGGGCAGGTCTTCGGGCCTGCCCTTTTTCTTTCTACACGAAGAAGTCCGGCATCAAGTCCTCGTCGCGGACGTCCGCGCCGCGGTAGCGCGACAGGTCGGTCACACCCGCACCGCGCAGCACCTCTTCATCGATCAGGAACTGGCCGGTGAGCGCGCGGCTGGGCTGCGTGAGCACCCAGTGCGCCGCGTCGGCCATGATCTGCGGCGAGCGCGCGTGCTTGCGCGCCGCCTGCCCGGCGATCAGGCGGATTGCCTCGGTGTCGATGGTGGTCCTGGGCCAGAGCGCGTTCACGGCAATGCCCTGCGCGCGGAACTCCTCGGCCATGCCGAGCACGCACAGCGTCATGCCGTACTTCGCCATGGTGTAGGCCACGTGCGGGGCGAACCACTTGGCCTGCAGCGTGGACTGCAGCGGCGGCGCGAGGTTGAGCACGTGCGGGTTCGACGATTTCGCCAGGTGCGGCAGCGCCTTTTGCGTGCACATGAACGTGCCACGGGTGTTGACCTGGTGCATCAGGTCGAAGCGCTTCATCGGCGTGTCGAGCGTGGCCGTGAGGCTGATGGCCGAGGCGTTGTTCACCAGGATGTCGATGCCGCCGAATCGCTCGACGGCCGCCGCGATCGCGGCCTCCACCTGCGCCTCGTCGCGGATGTCCACCGCCACCGCCAGGGCGTGGCCGCCGGCCCGCTCCACATCCGCGGCGGCGGTGTGGATCGTTCCCGGCAACTTCGGATGCGGCGCCGTCGTCTTGGCGGCAATCACGACGTTGGCGCCGTCGGCGGCGGCGCGGAGGGCAATGGCGTGGCCAATGCCGCGGGAGGCGCCGGTGATGAAGAGCGTGCGGTTGCGTAAGGTCATGGCTGGGCTCATTCTAGCGGCCCTTTCGTTATACTCTCGCCGTCATGAGCGCACGAGACGTCATCGCCAACCTTCGCGAACTGGCCGCCCTCACCTCCACGCCCGCCGGCGCGCAGCGCCTCGCGTGGGGGCCGGTGTGGCGGGAGGCCAGGCAGTGGTTCAACGGCAAGCTGGCCACGCTCGGCATCGAGCCGGAAATCGACGCCGCCGGCAACAGCTGGGCGACGCTGAAGGGCGCGAGCGACCGCACCGTGATCGTCGGCAGCCACCTGGATTCGGTGCCCAACGGCGGCTGGCTCGACGGCGCGCTCGGGGTGATGACCGGGTTCGAGGCGCTGCGGATGTTCAAGGACCAGCGGCCGCCGGTCACCCTCAAGGTGGTGGACTGGGCCGACGAAGAAGGCGCGCGCTTCGGACGCAGCCTGCTGGGATCATCGGCGGCAAGCGGCAGCCTGACGGTCAGCGAGGTCGAGCACCTGGTGGACAAGACCGGCACGCGGCTGGCTGACGCGCTGCGCGAGAACGGCGTCGAGCTGACGCGGATGCACGAGTCGCGGGCCTACCTGAAGGCGATTGACGCCAAGGCGTACCTGGAGCTGCACATCGAACAAGGCCCGGTGCTCGAGGCCTTGAACAGGCCCACGGGCGTGGTGCTCGGCACCTTCGGCGTCGAGCGGCACCTGCTGCGGTTCACAGGCCAGGCGGCGCATTCGGGCTCCACACCGATCCCGATGCGGCGGGATGCGTTCCTGGCGGCGGCCGAAAGCGCGCTGGCGTTCCGTGAGATTGCGACGCGACACACCACGCCGGAGGCGCGGGTGGTGTGCACGGTGGGCACCGTCAAGGTGGAACCGGGCATTGTCACCGCCGTACCCGGCGTGTGCGAGATCTCGCTGGATCAACGCGCGCTCGACGCCCCGGTGCTGGCGCGGATGCTGGCCGAGGCGCGGGACGCGGCGGCGCAGGCCGCGACGCGCAACAACGTCAGCGTGGACTGGAAAGCCGTGTGGCGCATTGAGCCGCGACCGTTCGATCCGCGGTTGATTCAGCTCTGCACCGAGGCCGTGCGAGAGGTGACCGGCGACGCGCCCCAACTGCCGTCGGGGCCGCTGCACGACGCCGCCGAGATGGTGCCGCACATGCCGGTGGTGATGATGTTCGCCTACTCGTCGAACGGCCTGTCGCACTGCCGGGAAGAGGACACCCCGGAGCCGCACCTGGAGAAGACGATTGCGGCGTTCCTGCGGCTGGTTGAAAAGACGGTTGCCAGCGCCTGATCTTCTTTTGTCCGCAGATTACGACATCCAGCCATCCACCAAAAGCAAAACGCCCGGCCCCCTTTTTCGGGAACCGGGCGTCAGCGGAATCGTGGCGCTACGGAAGTTATTCTACGTAGCTGTAACCGCAGTTCTCGCACACCCACATGCGGCCCTGCTTATACATGTTGTAGGCGCACTGCGGGCAGACCCGGTATTCGCGGCCCTCGGCGTCCACCAGCTTCTTCTCGCCGTCCTTCTTGTCGTCGTCCGCGAACGGATCCTTGGGCTCGTCCTTCTTCTTCTCGTCTTCGGGCTTCTGCGGCGCCTGCTGCGCGAGCGCAGGAAGCACGGACACACCGATGGCGGCCGCAAACATCGCGGAGCCGCGCAGGAAGCTGCGGCGATCGAGGCCCGAACCGTTCAGATTATCGAACATGGACGCTGGTCTCCCTGAAGTCGTATTGCCTACGGCCATCGGGCTAAAGCCCGGACTTTCAACAGTATAACGCGACAGAAAAAAACCGGGTGAGGACATGACGGCTTACCGACATTGCCCCACCCGGTGCTTCCCCTCTGTCGTTGTGACGAGAGAATACGAAATTCCCATCCAAACGGTTGTAATCATTTGTCTTTCGGATGGGACGTGTGCTGTGCGCCTATTCCAGCATCACCGGCGCGGTGCGTTCCTCGTCGGTGTTCATCAACTCCGGATGCCGCTGGAACAACCGCGCGCACGCATTCCACCGCAACACCGCGTCGTCGTTGTCGGCCGGCTTCACCGCCTCGGCGCGCTCGAAGGATTTCATCGCTTCGCGCAGCCAGTCGCCCGCCGGCAACGCCCGGCCCGGACTGCCCTTGCCCAGCAGCGCCCGCGCCCGCCGCTCGGCCACCAGGCCGCCGAAGTAGGCGCGCTCGTACTCCGACGGCAGCTTCGCCACCAGGTCCCGCGCCCGGCTCACGGCCTTGCCGTCCTGGTGCGGGAACGAGTCAGTGAGGGCGAGGATCAGCATCCGCACCGCCTCGACGTTGGTCGGGTCGGCGTGGAGCACGTCTTCGCAAATGCTTTGGGCCTCGTCCGGCTCGTTGAGCAGGCGATACCGTTCGGCCTTCGCCAGCGCCGACGGAATGGCGGACGTCGATAACCGTTTGAACTCGAACATGGCCTTACCCCGTGATCATTCGCAGTAACCGCGTCACCGGATCGTAGAACCGATCCACCACGCGCTCCTTGAGCGGGATGATGGCGTTGTCGGTGATGTGGATGTGCTCCGGGCACACCTTGGTGCAGCACTTGGTGATGTTGCAGTAGCCGATGTTGTTCTTGTCCTTGAGGTCACCCAGCCGGTCGTCGGTGTCGAGCGGGTGCATCTCCAGCGCCGCGGAGTAGACCAAGAACCGCGGGCCGATGAACTCCTCGTGCTTGTCGTGGTCGCGCAGCACGTGGCAGACGTCCTGGCACAGGAAGCACTCGATGCACTTGCGGAACTCCTGCACGCGGTCGATGTCGCGCTGCGCCATGCGCCAGGTGCCGTCCGGGGCGTCGGCCTGTCGGGGCTTGAACTTCTTCAGCCCCTTCTTCACCCGGAAGTTCCACGACACGTCGGTGACCAGGTCCTTGATCAGGGGGAACGTGCGCATCGGCTCGACGGTCACCGGCTGGTCCAGGTTGATCGAGTTGAGGCGGCTCATGCACATCAGGCGCGGCTTGCCGTTGATTTCCGCCGAGCACGACCCGCACTTGCCGGCCTTGCAGTTCCAGCGGCAGGCCAGGTCGGGGGCCTGCTCCGCCTGGATCTTATGGACCGCGTCGAGCACGACCATGCCTTCGGAGATCTCGGTCGTGTAGTCGGTGAACGCGCCGGAGCCGCCGCCGGGCTCGCTTCGCCAAATCCGAAAGGTGGCCTGGCTCACTGCTTCTGCTCCTCGATGACCTGCTTGAGCTCCGCCGGCATGTCCGCGATCGGGATGCGCGCGACCTGCATCGAGCCGTCCGCCGACCGCTTGGTCGAGATGTTGAAGGTGCCGAACTCCGCGACCTTGTCCGGGTAGTCTTCGCGGAAGTGGCCGCCGCGGCTTTCTTTGCGCTCGATCGCCGAGCGCGCGATGGCCTCGGAAACATCCAGCAGGTTCCGCAAGTCGATGCAGGTGTGCCAGCCGGAGTTGTACTCGCGGTGACCGTCGATGCCGGCCCGCGAGGCCCGCTCGTTGAAGCCGGCCAGCTTCTGCACGGCCTCTTGCATCTCCGCTTCGTTGCGGACAATGCCAACCAGGGCCTGCATGGCCTCCTGCAGATCCTGTTGCACCTTGTACGGGTTCTCGCCGGCGGCGCCGCGCTCGAACGGCGCCAGCGACGCCTTCATCGCTTTCTCCACCGCCCCATCGTCCACCTTCGGCGCCGAGCCCTTGCGGGCGTGCTGCGCGGCGTACTCGCCCGCCCGCTTGCCGAACACGATCAGGTCCGACAGCGAGTTGCCGCCGAGACGGTTGGCGCCGTTGATGCCGGCCGCGCACTCCCCCGCAGCGAACAGGCCGGGGATGGTGGACTCCTGCGAGTCCCCATCCACCTTGATCCCGCCCATGATGTAGTGCGTCGTCGGGCCGATCTCCATCGGCTCCTTGGTGATGTCGAGGTCGGCCAGCTCCTTGAACTGGTGGTACATGCTCGGGAGCTTGCGCTTGATGTGCTCCTCGGCGTTGGGGATCCGCTCCTTGATCCAGGCGATGTCGAGGAACACGCCGCCGTGGGGTGAGCCGCGGCCGGCCTTCACCTCGCGGTTGATGCAGCGGGCCACGTGGTCGCGGGTCAGCAGCTCCGGCGGCCGCCGGGCGGTCTTGTCCTGCATCACGTAGCGCCAGCCTTCTTCCGGATCCGACGCCGTCTGCGGTTTGTAGTTGTCGGGGATGTCGTCGAACATGAAGCGGCGGCCTTCGCTGTTGCGCAGCACGCCGCCTTCGCCGCGGACGCCCTCGGTGACCAGCAGGCCGCGAACGCTCGGCGGCCAGACCATGCCGGTGGGATGGAACTGCACGAACTCCATGTCGATCAGCTGGGCGCCGGCGCGATACGCCAGTGCGTGACCGTCGCCGGTGCCTTCCCAACTGTTGCTGGTGATCTTGTAAGCGCGGCCGATGCCGCCGGTCGCCAGCACAATGGCCTTGGCGCTGAAGACGTGGAAGCGCCCGCGCTCGCGGTCGTAGGCGAGCACGCCGGCGGCGCGTCCGTTGTCGAGGATCAGCTCGATCACCGTGTGCTCCATGTGCACGGTGACGCCGAGGTAGGTGGTGTGATCCTGCAGCGTGCGGATCAACTCGAGGCCGGTGCGATCGCCGACGTGGGCGAGGCGCGGATAGCGGTGGCCGCCGAAGTTGCGCTGGAGGATCTTGCCGTCGGGCGTGCGGTCGAACACCGCGCCCCAGGCTTCGAGCTCGCGAACGCGGTCCGGCGCCTCCTTGGCGTGGAGTTCCGCCATGCGCCAGTTGTTCACGTACTGGCCGCCGCGCATGGTGTCGGCGAAATGGACCATCCAGTTGTCGCGGTCATCGACGTTGGCCATGGCCGCGGCCATGCCGCCTTCGGCCATCACCGTGTGCGCCTTGCCGAGCAGCGACTTGCAGATCAGCCCGACCGAGACGCCGGCGTTGGCGGCTTCGATGGCCGCGCGCAGTCCCGCGCCGCCCGCCCCAATCACCAGGACGTCGTAGGAGTAAGTGGCGTGCGCCGCCATTACAGGGACCTCACACTAAGGACCGCGGTCGCGACAACGGAACGGCCGCACCGGGATGCGTTGAGTCGCACCATTAAAAGAGCCTCAGATCGGTGATGATGCCCATCGAGCAGAGGCGCACATACACATCCGCGCCCATCACCGAGAACAGGCTGCACCACGCGAACAGCTGGTGCCGCACGTTCAGGCCGCTCACGCACGAGTAGGCCATGTCGCAGACCGGCGACTTCGAGATCTCATCCTTGCGTCCGCCGACGACGTGGCGCAGCACGTGGCAGCCCCAGGTGTAGCTGGCGAGCAGGCAGACGTTCACGGCCAGCACGATGGTGCCGACGCCGATGCCGAATTCCACGGCGCCGGTGGCCGGGTTGGTGAACCACAGCGCCTTCCACACGTCCCACGCCAGGAGCACGATAAAGACGATGGCCACCCACATGAAGAAGCGGTGGACGTTCTGGAGGATCAGCGGGAAGGAGTTCTCGCCGCGATAGCTCTGGCGCGGCTCGCCCACGGCGCACGACACCGGGTCGGCCCAGAACGCCTTGTAGTAGGCGCCGCGGTAGTAATAGCAGGTGAAGCGGAAGCCGCCGGGAAACGGCAGGATCAGCAGCGCCGGTGAGAACGGCATCACCGCCGGCCACCAGGCCGGCTTGGGGCCGAACCACGCATGCGGCGAGCTGCCCCACAACTCCGGCGCGTAGAACGGCGAGAGGTATGGGCCAAAGTGGTAATGCTCACCCTGGAAAGCCGCCCAAGTGGCGTAGACGACGAAGGCCGAGAGTCCGAGGAAAACGCCGAGCGGTGCTGCCCACCACGTGTCTTTGCGGGACGTTTGCCCGAAGCCACGGTGGACGGCCGTTACCGGAATCACCTGCATGAGGCCGCCTCCGAGTGTCGATGTAGCGTCCGGCTTCAGCCGGACCCGATCGACGTATGAAGAACGGCCTAAGCCTAGCCGCAGACGCCGGAGATATCAACTAATCAGAGCCACCGATGACGCCGAACTCTCGATTCGCTCAACGCACGTCGCCCAAGGGGGCCGAGTGCAACGGACACAAGTCGGGTGCGCGGCCGACGGCCACCAGATCGTCATAGACCTCGCCGGTCAGCTCGCAATACTCGGTGGCGAGTCCGCCTGACCCCTTGCATCGCCGAATGCGGCTGATGCCCGCGGGCGCCGCCATCCACTCCGCCTTGTTGCCGGTGGTCGCCGCCTTCATGAAGCCGGCCCATGCCGGCACCGCGACCACGCTCGCAAAGCCGCGGCGCATGATCGGCTGCGGACGGTCGTAGCCCATCCAGACGCCCGCGGCCAGCCGCGGCGTGAAGCCCACGAACCACGCGTCCGCATGGTCGTCGGTGCTGCCGGTCTTGCCGCCGGCGGGCAGGCTGAACCCGTTCTGCCGCGCGTTGTAGCCGGTGCCGTGGCTGATCACGTCGGAGAGCATCGACGCCATCAGGAACGCCGTCGACTCGCTGAACACGCGCCGGCCCTGCTCGTTGGCGCGGAAGAGCACGTGTCCATCCGCGTCTTCGATCCGGCGGATGATCACGGGCGGCTGCAACACGCCGGCGTTGGCAAACGCGGTGTAGGCCGACGTCAGATCCAGCAGGCTGACCTCGCCGGTGCCGAGCGCCAGCGACGGCACCGCCGGCATCTCGCTCAGACCCATTCGCGTGGCCAGATCGATGGTGGGCCGCAGCCCGACGCGCTGCATCAGGTGCACCGCGGCGCGGTTGCTGGAGTGCACCAGCGCCGAGCGCAGCGTGGTGGATTGCAGTTCGTGCTCGCCGGCGGGCAGATAGGCGCCCTGCGCGGAATCAACGGACTCATCCAGCCCCTCGATGGTGGTGCCCGGCGAGAAGCCCGCTTCGAGCGCGGCGGCGAACACGAATGGCTTGAAGGCGGAACCCGGCTGGCGCTTGGCGCTGGTCGCGCGGTTGTACGAGCTCTCGGCGAAGTTGCGGCCGCCGACCAGGGCGCGCACGTAGCCGGTCGCCGGCTCCATGGCCACCAGCGCCGCCTGCAGCGGCTCGCCGGCCTTCTGCTTCTTGTCGATTTCCTTCAACCGCTTCATCACCGCGTCTTCGGCGAAGCGCTGCACGTTGGTGTCGAGGGTGGTGTAGACCCGGAGGCCGCCGGCCAGCGTCTTCTCGATCCCGAACTGGTGATAGAGCTGTTCGGTCACCAGGCTCACGAAATACGGGCCCGGCGTGACGCTCGTGGGATCGATCGCGGCGCGCTGCGCCGCGGTGGCGAGCATGGTGGTCATGGGCGTGGCGATGGCCGTGCCGAAAGCCGTGGCGTCGATGTGCCGCACCGCCAGCATTTGCCGGAGCACCCAGTCGCGGCGATCGCGGACGCGCCCCGGCGTCCGGCGCAGGCCGAAGCCGGACGGCCGGCTGATCAGCGCCGCCAGCGTCGCCGACTCGGCGGCGTTGAGCCTGGATGCCGGCTTTGCGAAGTAGCCGCGCGCCGCCGCCTCGACGCCGTAGTAGCCGTCACCGAAATAGACGTGATTGAGGTACGCCTGCAGGATCGCCTGCTTGCTGTACTTCGCCTCGAGACGATGGGCCAGCCAGACCTCGCGAAGCTTGCGGCCGTAGGTCCGCGACCGATCCTGCACGGCGGCGCGCGCGAACTGCTGCGTGATGGTGCTCGCTCCCTGCGAGATGCGCCCTGCACGGAGGTTCTTGATCATCGACGCCAGGATGCGCGGCCGGTCCAGGCCGTCGTGCTCGTAGAAGTGACGGTCTTCGGCGACCAGCACGGCGCGAACCAGGTCATCCGCCATCTCTTCCAGGGCCACCGGAAGGCGGTGCTCACGGTAGAGCGCCGACAAGGGCCGGTCCTTCGAGTCGTAGATGAGCGTGGACGCGGGACCGGGGTCCAAGGTCAGGCGTGCAGTGGCGCGGTCCACGTCGGCCTTGATCTGCCAGATCGTGTACGCGGTGAAACCCGCCGCAATGCTGAGGACGAGGCCGAGGATCCGCGCGACGTTGCGCGGCGACAGGCACGACATCATGATTTGCACATTTCTCTCGATGCGAGAGAGAGCAAACGGGATGCCGGGAAAATAGGGGGCCTAGGGGTGCGAAGGGTGCCTGGGGTGCCTAAGGTGGGTGCTTAGGTGCTTAGGTGCCAGGGTGCCTAAGGTGCCTAGGGTGCTTGAGTGCCGGCTAGCGAACGCCGCGGGCGCCGTAGTAGCGGAACGCCGCCCAGTATGACGGGTGCATATGGCCGCGCTCGTCGCGCATCACGCGCTGCGCGCGGGCGAGGGCTGCTTCGCGGGCGCGGCCCTGCGTCAGGCTCAACTTGAAGAGGTCGGCGAGCTCGTCCGTGGCGCGTTCCGCCGGCGTCCACAGCGAGACGATGGCGCCGCCCGGCATCGCCGCGCCCACCAGCTTGGCGTTGGCCGGACCCGGGTCGGCGGTGGTCGGGAACAACTGGCCGACGCTGCCCGGGGTGCCCGTGCTGCCGGTCCACGCCGCGGCGGCGGTCACCGACGGCGCGAACACCATCGGCTTCCAGTCCACGAGGTATTGCCAGGTGGTTCGGCCCGAGGGGTTCCGCACCAGCGCGCTGAACGGCAGGTCTTCGAGCGGGCCGTCGGGAATGATCAACAGGCGATCGGCCTTGATGGCCGCGTCTTCGAACTGCCCGAACAGCAACGCGAACAGCGCCCGGCCGTCGGCCACCAGCGGCGCTTCGTAGGCCGCGGCGCTCGACCGCGTCTGGACGCGCTCGCCGAACTTCTGGATGCGATCGGCCAGCGCCTCGCCCTTCTCGTCGAGCCGATACACGCGGATCGGCGTGTCGCGCGTCGCCACGAAGGCATAGGCCCCCGCCGGCTGCACGCTGAACGACACCATCAGCGTGCCGGGCTCGACGCCGCGCTTCAGCGCCTCGAGCGGCGCCATCGCGGGCGGGCCTTCTTCAACCGTGCCGCGGGCGCGGCGCAGGCGTTCGTGCATGCGATCGAGCAGCGTGAACGCCTCGCCGGCATCGCCGCGCTCGGCGAGAATGCGAAGGGGGCTGCCGTAATACGCCTGCACGCGCGACACCAGCTGCGCGCGCGCCTCGAGCGTGCCCTGCGGGCGCGCCGTGCGCGATTGTTCGAGCAGGGTCACCGCCTCGCGCAGGCGGCGAAGGCCTTCCTCGGGATCCCCGCGCGCCACCAGGAAGTTGCCGAGCTCGTGGATCACGTTGACGTGATCGAGCGAGCCGGGCGACACCCGGCTCCACGCCTCGACCGATCGCTCGAACGCGTTACGCGCCGCAATCGGATCGCTCCCCATCGAGGTGACCATCGCGATCCGCTCGAGCGATTCGGCGACGTCGGTGGAGTTGGCGGCGAGCTTCTCCCGAATGCCCAGCGCCTCGCGGTGCAGCACCAGCGCTTCGTCGTAGGCGCGGGCCGCTTCGCGGGCCAGGCCCAGTTCGGTGGCGGTGGCCGCGACCAGCAGGCTCTGCGGCACTTGCGCGCGGCGCAGCTCGAGGGCTTCACGCGCCGCGGCCGTGGCGGCGTCGGGGCGTCCGCGCATCCGCTCGATGCGGGCCAGGCTCGTCAGCAGCGACGCCATCTCGAGCGGCGGCGCCTGCGAGCGGCGCAGGTCAACGGCGGTCTTGAGCTCGGCGCCGGCGTCGGCCATGCGGCCCTGCTCGAGCAGCACCAGGCCGAGGTTGGCGTGGGTGGTCCCGAGGTCCTCGGGTGCGCCCTTGCGCGACGTCTTGATGGTGAGCGAGCGCCGGAACATCGCTTCCGCGCCCGTCAGGTCGCCGCGGTTCATCTGCAGGATGCCGAGGTTGGTGAGGATCTGCGAGACCTCGAGGCTGTCGGGCCGCTGCGCTTCGTAAAGCTTGAGCGCGACTTCGTAGAGCCCTTGCGCCCGCGGCGCCTGGTTGCGCGAGGCCGCGACCACGGCCAGCGCGTTCGAGACGCGGGCGTAGTCCACGGTGTTGCGCTGCGAGGTTTCGAGCACGGCGAGGCTGCGCGAATAGAAGCGATCGGCGCCTTCCAGGTCCTTCCGGCGGACCGCGGCGTCGCCCATGATCTCGCTCAACTGCGCTTCGCGCGGCGAGCCGGGCTGGATCTTCGACACCACTTCGAGGGCGCTGGCGTAGGCCTGTTCGGCGCGCGCGGCATCGTTGCGCGCGGTGGCGGCCCGCGCGACTTCCATCAGTGCGTCGGCATATTCGGGGCTGGCCGGAGCGCCGGTGCGAAGGCGGGTGACCGCCACTTCGATCCAGCGGTCGGCGTCCGCGGGGCGCTTGTCGAGACGGGCGACGTTGGCCATCTTGAAGGCCAGCCGGCCCAGGTCCCGATCCTCAGGGCCGTTCTGGGTGCGGAGCCCGGTGGCTTCCTCGAACGCCGATCGCGCGGCGCCAAGCATGTTGGCTCGCACTTCGATGTCGCCGAGCAGTTCGAGCCGCCGCGCCCGCTCGCCAGGATTGCGCTCGGCCGGCGCATCGGCCACTTGCGCCAGCATGCGATCGAGCTCAATGGCCAGGTCGGAAGGAATCTGGGCGTGAAGCTGCCCGATGCTGACCCATCCGGCAACCAGCCCGATGGCCAGGAAAAGGCGTGCCTTAGTGTGCATCGGTAGGAGAGTATACGGCGAAATGGGGTCGGTTGAGGCCCTATCCACCATATATGGGGCAGGCCGCGTGCACGCGAGGCCTAGACGGCCCCGCCGACCCGCTCGCACGACAGCGCGCCAGACGGGCATTCCTCGACCTGCCGGATGATGGCGTCGGTGGCATGGCCGACCAGGACCACCCACGGCCGCCGCCGCGGATCGAACACTTCCGGCATGCCGTGGAAGCAAATCGCCGAGTGCACGCAGAGCGACGGCTGCCAGATCACCGTGACCTCGCCGTTGGTGTAGCGCTTGATGACGTCCCTGGTCATTGCGGCGCCTCCGAGGTCTGGATCACCACCTCCCCGGTCAGCGTGCGGTGGACCGGGCACTTGTTGGCGATCTCGAGCAGCCGCTGGCGCTGCTCCGCATCCAGCTCCCCGACCATCACGATCTTCCGGGTGATGGCGTACTTGCCGTCAGCAGGCCCGCCGTTCAGCGTCACGCGCACTTCGCGCAGCGGCCAGCCCTTGCGGTCCGCATACAGGCGCAGGGTCATGGAGGTGCAGGCGCCGAGGGCGGCCAGCATGAACTCGTGCGGTTCGGGCCCGGTGTCGGCGCCGCCTTTCCCGGTTTCCTCGTCGGCCCGCAGCCGGAAGGCGCCGATGGTGATGTCCTGGCCCAGCTTGCTGGCGTCCGAAACGACCTCTACGTCACGCATGCACGGATACTACTTCGAGGAACCTTCGTCCGCCCACACGGACGATTGGGGTCACACGGATGATTGGGGTCAGGTCTGGGATGATTGGGGTCAGGTCAAGAAAATCACACTCGGGGGGGATTGGGGACAAGGCATGCTCCGTCCCCGACTATCCCTTAGTGTGATTTTCTTGACCTGACCCCAATCATCCCCCCCAATCATCCCCCAATCTTCCCAATCCATGCCGGAACCTCTCAAGCGGTGATTCGTCCTCTTACTAGGATGGCCACCCTGTTCAACGACCTCCGGATCGCCTTCAGGCAGCTCACCCGGCGGCCGGCATTCACCGCCACGGCCGTGCTGACGCTGGCGATCGGAATGGGCGTGAACACGGTGGCCTTCACCGTGGTCAACGCCCTGCTCTTCAAGGGCTCGGCCACCAGCGGCCACCCCGACGTGGGCCGCATCGTTACCACGCCGGGCGGCGACGAAGGCGGCTACGGGTCGCTGCCGGACTACCAACGCTTCGCGGACGCGACGCGCGGCTCGCTCGACCTGGCGGCCGAAGGCCGCGCCTCGCTGGCCTGGCGGCACGACGGCTCATCCGACACGGCATGGGTCCTGTTCGTGTCGCCCAACTACTTCTCGATGATCGACGCGCCGATGATCGCCGGCCAGCAGGTCGTCTCGAAGGCCAACGGCGGGCCGCCCGCGGTGGTGATCGGTGAACGCTTCTGGCGCGAGAAGCTGGCCGCCGCGTCCCTGGCCGGCCTCACTCTTCGCCTCAACGACATCGACGTCAGCGTGGCGGGCGTGATGTCGGGCGACTACACCGGCCCGGCCGGGATCTACTCGCCCGACGTGTGGCTGCCACTGGACGACGTGGTGCTGTTCGGCTTGTCGCCGAAGTTGCTGGCGCGCGACACGCGATGGCTGTTCCTGCTGGGCCGGCTCGACGCCGGCGCGAGCCTCGCGGTCGTCCAGGGACAACTCGACGCCGCCGTCGCCGGCATGGCCCGCGACTGGCCCGGCTCGCATCGCGAGCGCGGCGCGCGGTTCCGGATGCTGCGCGACGGCAACAGCGAGCTGCGCGGCGTGGCCGCCGGCGCCGCCATCGGCATGGGGCTGATCGGCCTGGTGCTGCTGCTCGCCTGCTTCAACGTCGCCAACCTGCTGCTGGCCCGGGCGGTGGAGCGCGAGCGCGACATGGGCATCCGCACCGCGCTCGGCGCGAAGCCCTCGCGCCTGTTGCGGCTGGTCGTGACCGAAGGCTTCGTGATCGCTGCGCTGGCCGGCGTGCTGGCGCTGGTGCTGGCATGGTGGACGCAGTCGATCGTCAGCACGTTCGCCATTCCCATCGAGCAACCGCAGCATCTCGACTTCACGCCCGACCGCACCGTGCTCGCCTTCATCGCGCTCATTGTCTTGATCGCCGGCGTGCTGCCCGGGCTGTGGCCGGCCATCGCCGCGGCGCGGGTGGACGTGCTGCGCGTGCTCGGGTCGCAGGGCGGCAACGCCGCGAGCGGACGGCCCTCTTCGCTGCGCCGCTGGCTGGTGGGCGCGCAAATCGCCGGCTCCACCGCGTTCCTGGCGTTGGCGGCGCTGTTGATTCAGTCGTTCGCCTACCTCGCCGACGCGCCCATGGGTTTCGCGCGCGATCGGCTCGTGGTGGCGGAGTTCGAGCCGGCGTCCAACGGGTTCGACGCGGACGCGTCGGAACGCTACGTGACCGCGCTGCTGGCGCGCGTGCGGGCGCTGCCCGGCGTGACCGATGCGGCCGTCGCCGACCGCGTGCCGTTCTTCATCGGCTTCGAACGCGAGACGCCGGTGTGGCCCGACGGCGGCGAGTGCGACGCCGGCAACTGCCCGAAGGTCGCCACGCTGGCGGCCGGGCCGTCGTACTTCAAGACGATGGGGATTGGGATGGTGGCGGGGCGGGAGTTCACCCCGGCAGACGGAGCATCGGTGGCGGTGGTCAGCGCGGCGTTCGCGAAGCAGCAATGGCCGGACGGCCGCGGCGTGGGCGAGACGCTGCGACTGGGCGGCCGGGCTGCCGCCGTGACCGTGGTCGGCATCACGGCGACGCACCAGACGCGCGGCCTGGATCGGGAACGGCCCACGCTGTATCTCCCGGTGGGCCGCGAGCAGTTCGAGGGCGCGCTGACCGTGGTGGCGCGCACCGCCGACGCGCCGGCGCCGATCGTGCGGGCCTTCGCGGCAGCGGCGCGCACCGTGGACCCGAAGGTGTCGATGTTCGCGGTGAAGACCATGGCGCAGCGGATGGCGGTGCAGCTCTGGCCGTTCCGCACGGTGAGCTGGCTGTTCTCGATGTGCGGAGGCCTGGCGTTGATTCTCGGCACCGTGGGCCTGGTCAGCGTGGTGATTCACGCCGTGAATCGCCGGCGCCGCGAATTCGGGGTGCGCGTGTCGGTGGGCGCCACGCCGCGCGATTTGATCGCCGACGTGCTGCGCGGCGCCGGCCACCTGTTGGTGCCCGGTCTGATCGTGGGGGTGATGCTGTCGGCCGCGCTCGCCCGCGTCGCGCAGGCGGCGTTCATCGGCGTGAACGTCCTGAACCCCGCGACCTACCTCGGGGTGGTACTGCTCCAGTGCGCGATCGTCGGGGTGGCGTGCCTCGCCCCCGCGTTACGCGCGTCGCGCGTGGATCCGCTGGTCGCGTTACGGTCCGAATAGACGGCCACAGAGACACAGAGAATTTCCTTTTCTTGAAATACAAGAACAAAAGGTCTTCTCTGTGTCTCTGTGTCTCCGTGGCAAATTCGTGATCAGTCTCGGGAATTCATCAGGAACGTTGCGATCTGATGAAAGAACGCGCGCAGCACAACGTCTGCGTCGGCGGGTAGTGCCGCCTGATCCAGGGCTCGATCCATGAGCTCGACCCACCGATCCCGGGCGCGCTGATCCAGTTTGTAGGGATGGTGCCGCATGCGCAGGCGCGGGTGCCCGCGGCTCTCCTCGTAACGCGGCGGGCCACCGAAGCGCCCGACCAGGAAGTCGCGCAGCCGCAACTCGGCGCCCGCCATGTCGTCCGGCGGATACATGGGCCCAAGGAGGTCGTCGTGCGGCACCTGCGCGTAGAACGCGGCGACCAGCCGCGCGAACCCGTCTTCGCCGATGCGGGCGTAGAGGTCGCCTTCAGACAGCATCGGGCGTGCGGATCTTCTCGACCTTGCGATCGCGATCGTGGTTCAGCCGCTCGACGTCGCGGCGGTAGTGCTCCTCGATCGTCTGCCGCGCGTCGTGATCGGCCGACGACATCAGCTTGGTCTTGTAGAGAATCTCTTCCTGCGCCAGCTTGGCCGCGTAGGTCTTGCGAATCTCGGTGATCGCGGCCTTCTGTTCGCCGGTGAGCGGGTGTTCGGTGACGCCGGCGTCGGCGTCCTGCTTCTTGAGGCGCGCCATGGCCAGCTCGAGCGCGCTCTTCGGTTCGTCGTTCATCAGACGATGATACGCCTACCCGAACAGCGACTTCGCCACGAACCAGACGTTCGCGGGCCGTTCGGCGAGGCGGCGCATGTACCAGGGGAACCAGTAATCGCCGTAGGCAATCAGAACGCGCACCGAGGCGCCGTCTTCGGCGAGGCGGAGCTGCGTGGGCTTCTGGATGCCGTAGAGCATGTGGAACTCGAACTCCGCGGGCTTGGCGCCGGTGGCGGCGGCGTGGCGGCGGATGGCGTCGATCAGCGGCACGTCGTGGGTGCCGAACACCGCGCGGCCGCCGGCCGCGCGCGAGCCGGCGTCCAGCATCACCTGGGCCAGCGCGTAGTAGTTCGCGTCCACCTCGCTCTTCTTCGGAAAGGCCACCGTCGCCGGCTCGTTGTAGGCGCCCTTCACGAGCCGGATCCCGATGCCGCGGCCCATCAGCTCGACCAGGTCTTCGCGCGTGCGAAACAGGTAGGCCTGGAGGCACACGCCGACGCGCGGGAACTCGGCGCGCAGGCGGCGGGTCAGGTCGAGCGTGACCTCGACGTAGCTCGACTGCTCCATGTCGACCCAGAGGTAGTTGCCGGCGGCGTGGGTGCGCGCCGCCAGGTCGCGGAGGTGGCCGTAGGCCAGCTCGCGGTCGATGTCGAGTCCGAGCTGCGTCAGCTTGATCGACGGCTCGCACAACAGGTTGAGGGCGCGAATCTGGTCGATCCCCTCGAGGTAGTGCTCGGCCACGGCGTCGGCCTCGGCCAGGTCCTTGACGTTCTCGCCAAGCCGCGTGAACACCGCGGTGACGCCTTGCTTGGCCATGGCCCGCGCCGCCACCACCATGTCGTCGAACGACTCCCCGGGCATGAACCGGGATACGGCGCGGCGCACGAACGGCGCCCTGGTGCCGTTGTCACGGAGCCACTTGCTTTCGGAAGCCTTCAGAAAGAGGGTGCGGGCAACGCTCATGTCGCCAACATCCTATCCTTCCCCCTTCGCTGAAGCTACGGGGGACAGGTCCGCCTTCGCTGAAGCTATGGCCGACAGGCTTTCGCGCGGAGCGAGCGTATGCAGCGGGCCGATGCGCGCCAGCTGCGGAAACGCCGCCCCGACGATGGCGACGACGAGGAGCGTGGCGAAGCCGCCGCCCACCACCGACAATGTCGGCCCGAACAGCGCCGCCGTGGCGCCGCTCTCGAACGCCCCGAACTCGTTCGAGAAGCCCACGAACACGTAGTTGATGGCCGAGACGCGGCCCCGGAGGTGGTCCGGCGTGATGGTCTGTTCGAGCGTGAGCCGGATCACCACGCTGACGTTGTCGAACACCCCGGTCAGGAACAGGCACGCCATCGAGAGCGCGAACGAGCGCGACAGGCCGAAGCCAATGGTCGCCAGCCCGAACCCCGCCACCACTACCAGCAGGACGCGGCCCGGGCGTCGCCACGGCCGCAGCCGCGTGGTGACCAGCGCCATGACGAGCGCGCCGGCGCCGGGCGCGGCGCGCAGCCAGCCGAGCCCGGCCGGGCCGACGGCGAGGATGTCCTTGGCGAACATCGGCAGCAGCGCCACGGCGCCGCCAAAGAGGACGGCGAACAGATCCAGCGTGATGGCCGACAGGAACAGCGGGTTGTTGCGCACGAACCGGAAGCCGGCGAACACGTCGCCGGCGCTGCGGCGGCCGCTGGCCGGCGGCGGCACGCGCACCGGCATGGTGAACAGCATCGCCACGAAGATCACCTGCCCCACCGCCGCGACCGCAAAGGGCACCGCCGCGCCGCCCGTCGCCGCGATCAGCAGCCCGCCGATCGCCGGCCCGCTGATCGCCGCCAGCTGGAACGTGGACGACAGCCACGCGTTGGCGTTGGCAAACTCGCCGGGCGCGAGCAACTGCGGCAGGATGGTGTTGACCGACGGCGACGCAAACGCGCGCGCCGTGCCGATCAGCGCGAGCAGCGAGTAGATGGCCCAGATCGGGCCGTTGGCCGCCGCCACCAGCGCGAGCCCGATCGCCACCAGCGTGAGCAGGCCATGCGCGAAGATGCCGATGTTCCGGCGCGGATACCGATCGGCGGCATTGCCGGCGACGATCATCAGCACCAGCACCGGCGCCAGTTCGACGGCGCCGACCAGGCCCAGCGCCCAGGGATCGCCGGTGCGCTCGTAGAGCAGCCACCCGACCGCGACGTTGATCATCTGCCAGCCGGCAATCGCGGCGAAGCGGCCGATGGCGAACGACCGGACGAAGGGATGGCGGAGCGCGGCGTAGGCGTCGCTCACGCAGATGACACCAGCCCGTACCAGGGCCACAGACCTGTCCGCCGTAGCGCCCGGCGCGAAGGCGGATGACACCGATAACGCAGAATCACGTTCTCTAGGGTAACGGTTCTGGCCCCTGGGCTCATCGAAGTCTTGTCGGAGGCGGCTGGCGCTCCGTCGTGACCGGCGCCCGGTGCCGTGCCTCCAGTCCGAACCGTGCCGTCGCTTGCCGTATAACGTTAACCGTTATATTCTTGGCCGGTGATCAAGAGCTTTCGCTCTGCCGACACGCGGGCGTTGTTCGAAACGGGAAAGTCGAAGCGTTTCGGAGCCATCGTGGCGGTCGCCACGCGCAAGCTCACACAACTCGAGGCGGCAGCCACGCTGGAGTTCCTGCGGTCGCCCCCAGGCAATCATCTGGAAGCACTGAAAGGCGACCGGAAGGGTCAGCACAGTATCCGGATCAACGACCAGTGGCGCATTTGTTTTCGTTGGACGGCGGCCGGACCTGAAGATGTCGAGATTGTGGATTATCACTGACGGAGCATGGCGATGAAGACCAAGATCAAGATCAAGAACGGAATGCGGCCGGTTCACCCCGGTGAAGTGTTGCGGGAGGACTTCTTGCGGCCGGCTGGCCTGACCGCGAACGCCCTGGCCAACATCCTGCACGTGCCGGCACCACGCATCAACGACATCGTGCGCGAACGACGCGGGGTCTCCGCAGATACGGCGATGCGGCTGGCGCGGTATTTTGGTGGTGACGCCCACTCGTGGCTCAATCTTCAAGCCATTTATGACCTGCGTCTCGCGGAGCTGGCCAACGCGCGAAAGATCGCGCGCGAGATCATGCCGCTTGCGGGGTAGCGGACGTCAGGCCCGTTCTCAGACCCAGCGCTCATCGGCGTCAGCTGCAACCGGTCCTCCCACCGGCGGACCTGAGCACGTACCGGCCTCCTGCTAGGGTGTCGGTCCAACGGCGTTCAGCCACACCGACAGAATCCGCGAGGCGTCCGAGTCTCTTTCACCTTGCGGCTTCATTACGAGAAAACCCCGGCCATCCGGCAGCACGTCATATTGCTCGGTGCCAAAGGTGGGAACGAAGCCCAGGTCGAACAGCGCCTGGGGTGTCCCGAACTCCAGCCCGTCGCCCTTCGGCGTGACCCTCACGGACATCAGCGAGCCATCAAGCGCGGCGAAGAATAGCTCGCGCCCGTCGTGGCTCCAGGTGGGCTGCACCCCGCCTTCGGCAGACACCTGCCATCGCCGGTCGGCCTTCAGAAACGGCGACACGTACACTTCAGACCGCCCGCCTTCCTCGGTCTGGAACACGAGCCACTTGTTGTCTGGCGAGACTGAGGGCTGATCGATGCGTCCGGCCGCCGGCTTGACCAGCAACATCGGAGCGGCCTTGCCGTCGACGCGAGCGGCCCAGAGTTCGCGCGATGAGATGGCGTGATAGATGATGAACTGCCCATCAGGAGTCCAATCGTCCACCGAGGGTTGCAGCTGGTCGACGGCCAGCGTGCGCGGTTCGCCGCCGAATGCTGAAACGATCTTGATAAGCCGATTCGAACCCGAGTCAAAAGTGAAGGCGAGCTGCGACATGTCTGGCGACCACCGCCCGTCCGACGCATTCCCCGCTTGTAGAAACGTGAGTCGCGTGGTGGTCCCTCGCGCCATGTCAGCCAGCCAGAGATTCTGGCTGACCTCCCCGTCCGCCCGGTTGCCATACACAACCACCCGGCCGTCTGGCGAGACTTTCATGGTTGAGAGCCGCCCCTCGGCCAGATCGCGACCCGCAGGCTCACCGCGCCGGTCCACCACGACCAGTCGTCTGGTCGCATTTGGCATGGCCGTCCAGATAAGCGAACCACTTCGGGAAACCGAGAACGAGGCCCGGCCCGTCACGGCCGACAGACCCACCGGACCCGCGATCGAGCTTGACGATCCGGTAATCCTTCCGGTCGCGCTGTCGAACGCCGTTGATAGCAGTGCCTGGCGGTTGGGATCGACGTGAAACAGGCGGCCCCCACCGATCGCGACCGCGGTCGGGTCGGCCAGGACCTGCTCAACCGACATGGACGAAAGCGTGCCAAGCCATACGCCACGTTCATGACCCTGCCGCACGAACAGGTAGCGGCGTCCGTCGTCCAGGAACACTGGCTGGGTGTGGTTCTGGCAGCCCTGGTCACATGTCGTCTCGACCTGAACCGCTCCGCTCGTGGCATCCACTCGGATCAGCCCGCGGCCGTCCACCGGGGTCCGATTGCCGAGCAGAATGACACCGTTGGTGCCCCATGTTCCGCCCCAGATGTTGACGCCCCATTCCGTCGGGATGGAGGCCGCCAGTTGGATGGCGTCACCCTGCACCCCGACGAACTTCAAGGTGCTGCCGGTCCTGTACGCCAACCGCTGCCCGTCAGGCGACCAGATCGGATTCTCGGCTCCATCGGTTCCGGGAAGCGCACGCAATTCTCCGGTATCGAACCGACGAAGCCACAGCCGTTTCGATGCGGCATCAACCCCAGTAAAGGCCAGTATCGTCCCGTCCGGCGAGAGGGCCAGTTCGGCGATGCCACTACCGCCGACAGGTGCAAGGCTGACCGACGGCGGCAGATTCAGGTCGAACCGAACCGTCTCGCGCGCGACCACAGGATTCGTGATCGGCCCCACCTTCCACCCGGCCGCAAACGCCGTCGCGGCCAGAACCGTGCCGGCGACCAAGACCCATGCGCGGTTCCATGTCGGCACTTTCACGCCGGACGGCGAGGATGACGCGATGGGCGGAGCCGACCCTTCGATCGCGTAGCGGACCACCGCGACTTGCGAGACGCGCTTGCGAACGTCCTTCTCCAGACATCGCTGCAGTACTCGTCGAACCGCCTCCGGAAGTGATGGGGGCAGCAACGTCCAATCGGGTTCCTTGTGGACGATGGCGGCGAGCACGTCGGGAATGGTTTCGCCGTCGAAGGCACGCCGGCCGGTGAGCAATTCGAATAGCACGCAACCAAAGGACCACACGTCGGTGCGGCGGTCCACCGCCTTGACACGTGCCTGCTCGGGGCTCATGTAAGCGGCCGTTCCCAGAATGACGCCGGCGCGCGTCATTGCCGGTGTGGTGATGGTGGGGGAATTATCCGCCGTCGTGCTCATTGGATTCGTCTCGAACGCCTTCGCGAGACCGAAGTCGAGCACTTTCACGGTGCCGTCTGCTTTCACCTTGAGGTTCGCGGGCTTGAGGTCGCGATGCACAATGCCAATCGCGTGGGCGGCGTCGAGTCCATCGGCGATCTGGTCGGCAATCGCGAGGGCTTCATCGACCGGCACGGGGCCGCGTGACACGACCTGTGCCAGGTCCTCGCCTTCCACGAACTCCATCACGAGGGCCAGCGTGTCATCGGCCGACTCGAGACCGTGAACCTGAGCGATGTGGGGGTGGTTGAGGGCCGCCAGCGTCTGCGCCTCTCGCCGAAACCGGGCGAGCCGCTCCGCATCGCCGGCCAGCGCGACAGGCAGCACCTTCAACGCGACCTCGCGCTGGAGCTTCATGTCGCGCGCGCGGTAGACCTCTCCCATGCCACCCGCGCCGACGAGGGAAATCACTTCATATGTGCCGACACGCGAGCCCGGGGAAAGCGCCATTGATGTGAGGCGCGCTGATTATACCCGGCGCAACGGCAGGACGCGCCGATCTCCTCCGGGCTCGTCGGATCGAGGAGCCGGACGCGGCCTTGGCCATCCGCGTCGTCTGCGTCATCTGCGGCCCTGGCCGTGAGATCGGCGTAATCCCGTAGGATCAGCGTAATGAGAATCGGGGTTCAGGCCTGGGGCAGCGAAGGCGACATCCGTCCGCTGATCGCGATTGGCGCCGGCCTGGTCCAACGGGGGCACCTCGTCGAACTGGTCTACACCGACATCGCCAACCGGAGCTACGAAGCGGTGGCCGCGTCGCTCGGGATGACGGCGCGCGCGGTGGCGACGCCGGTGATCGCCGACGAAACCGAGCTCTACGAGATCGGCCTGCAGGCGATCTTCACCCGCAATCCCCTCACGCAGGGCAAGATCATCTTCGATCGGCTGCTCAAGCCGGTCGAAGGCGCGGTCTTCGATGCCGCCGTCGATCTCGTCGGGCGATGCGATTTACTGGTGACCCACTTGTTGCTCAACCAGGCGCGCGCCGCCGCGGAGCTGGCCGGCAAGCCGGCTGTCAGCGTGACCTTCGCGCACAACCTGGTGCCCTCGCGCCACATTCATCCGCAGGGCCTGCCCCACCTGGGCCAGACCGCCAACGCCATAGGCTGGGCCCTCGCGCGCTTCGTGCTGAACCGCGTCATGCGCGGGCCGGTGAACGACTTCCGCCGCCGCGTCGGCGTGCCGCCGGTCAAGGACCTGCTGCTCGATGGCTGGGCCTCGCACCTGCTCAACCTGATCGCCGTCAGCCCGGCGCTCTGTCCCGAGCCGCCGGACTGGCCGGCCTGGAATCGCGTGTGCGGCTTCCTCGCGCTGCCGTCAACGACCCACGAGCAGATCGCGCCGGAGCTCGAGGCGTTCATCAACGCCGGCCCGCCGCCGGTGTTCATGGGGTTCGGCAGCCTCATGCCGGTCAGCTCGTCATACCTCACCGACACGGTGGCCGTGATGAAAGAGGCGGTGCGGATGGCCGGGTGCCGCGCGATCATCCAGGCCGAGGTGCCGCCCGAGCGCGGCGATCGCCTGATGGTGGTCAGCCGGACGCCCCACGCGCAGCTCTTCCCGCGATGCGCGGCGGTGGTGCACCACTGCGGCGCCGGCACCACGCACACGACCCTGAAGGCGGGCGTTCCGTCGGTGGCCGTGCCGCACGTCTCCGATCAATTCGCGTGGGCCGGGGAGCTGCAACGGCTCGGCGTCGCCCCGCCGGCGGTGACCCGCCGGACCTTGACGGCGGCGAAACTGGCGCGGCGCCTCACCGAAGTGTTGGCAAACCCGGGCCTGCGGGCAAGGGCGGCGGCATTCGCCGCCCGTATGAAAGACGATGACGGCCCGGCGCGGGCGGCGGTGTTGATCGAAGAAGCGGCATCCGCCTTCGCGGCCAGGGGCCGCTTCGGCGGGACCATGCCGTAGCTCGCAGGCAAACTGAGCGAGCGTAGGCATGGAACTTGATTGCACCCCCTGAAAGGGAACCAATGGTCACCACAAGAGGACAGGGGTTTGTGCGGGCGGCGTTGCTTGTTGCGTGTTTCGCCGCACTGGCGCCCGGCGCGGCACAGGCACAGTCCTCAATAAGCTTCAGCGGCGGCGCCTCGATCGATCCGAAACAGGTCTACGCCGGCGTGGCCTGGGAGTCGCCCGACATCGGTGGCCGCTTCCGCTTGCGTCCCGGCATCGACGGCGGATTCGGGGACGGCCGCCGCCTCGGCACCATCAACATCGATCTCATCGTCAAGTTTCCGCTCGGGCAGACCGGGTGGTCCCTTATCCAGGGCGGCGGCCCCACCATCACCATCTCGAAGTTCACGGGCGAGTCCAGCGACGCCGCGCAAGAGATCCACGCCGGCGGCAGTTACCTGTTCGGCTTCCAGAACGACAACGGCTTCTTCGCCGAGTTCCGTGTCGGCGGCGGCAGCTACGTGCCGCAGTTGAAAATCGGGGCCGGCTGGTCCGTCGAGATCAAATAGAAAAGGGCGGCAGCGCTCGTCGCGCCACCGCCCTTTTGACTTCTAACTTTTAACTTCTATTTCTTGACGTAGCGCTGAACCTTGCGCGGGCCCACTTCGGCGCCGTAGATCACGCCGTTGGCGGCGGCCGCGACGCCTTCCGCGGCGAGCGTGCCCTTGGCAGTTGCGTCGGTATTGCTCGGATCAGGAATGAAGTACAGCACCTTGCCGTCCTTGGCGCTGCCGATGCGGATGCCGCGCAGCCACTTGCCGTGCGCGGGGTTGACCGATCCCGACTCCGAATCGGCGCCGTAGACCATGTCGTTCTTGTCGATGAAGATGCCGCTCAACCGGCTGAACTGGTACCAGGTGTCGAGCGTCTTGAAGGTCTGCGCGTCCAGGATCTGCACGCGGTTGTTCGCGCGATCGGCCACGAACAGGCGGCCCTTGGCGTCGAACGCCAGGCTGTGGGGCTGGTCGAACTCGCCTTCGAGGGCGGTGCCCTTCTTGCCGTACTGCGCCAGGAACTTGCCGGTCTTGTCGAACCTGATCAGGCGCGAGTTGGCGCCGCCGTGCCCTTCGGCCACGAGGATGTCGCCGTTGGGGTAGACGATCACGTCATTCGGCTGGTAGAACGACGCGGGGTCCGCGGCGTCGGCGCCCGGCGGGTTGCCGCCCGGCTTGCCGAGGGTGAGCAGCACCTTGCCCGCGGGGCTGAACTTGACCACCTGGTGGCCGACGACCTTCGCCGGCGCGGGTGGCAGCGGCGCATCCGCCGGCTGGCCCGGGCGGCGGCGCGGCAGGTTGTCGTTGCCGTCGGTCACCCAGATGTTGCCGTCGCGGTCCACGTGGATGCCGTGCGGGAAGACGAACATGCCCTGTCCGAAGCTCGCCACCATCTTGCCGGTCGAGTCGAACTTGAACACGGTGTTGAGCGGCGACATCTCGCCCTTCGCGGCGTCCCAGCACGAGTTGACCTGGCAGCGCTCGGCGACCCAGAAGCTCTTGCCGTCCTTGTCGATGTCGACGGCGCTGGTCGAGCCCCACGTGCGGCCCTCGGGCAGCTTCGCAAAGCCCTCAATCGTGTTGTAGGGGTTCGGCAAATCGTTGACCGGCGTCACCGCCACCCACGGCCCTGAGGGCGCTTGCGCCGCCGGCGCTTGCGCGACCAACCCATTGCCCAGTGCTCCGACCGCCACGACCCCGGCCGCTATCAGTAGACCCACTCGAAGTACACGTCCCATCAGATGCCTCCCCTTGAGCAGGAGATATTACACGGTTCCCGGGATAAGATTGTCCTTCTGGCTCAGCCCGGAAGAGGTAATTGCATGCGCGCTTTGACCGTCGCCATCCTCACGTCCCTGCTTGCGACCCCGGCCCAGGCCCAGGCGCCCGCGCCCCCGGTGGCCGCGGAAACCACGGCCACCGCCATTCCCGGCGTGATCGCCGCGGGCACCAGGGTCGAGGTAATCAAGAGCGGGTTCACCGGCACCGAAGGCCCCATTGGCCTGCCCGACGGCAGCCTGATCTTCACCGAGACCCAGGCCAACCGCATCACGAAGATCGACAACGACAACAACATCACGGCCTTCCTCGAGAACACCAACGGCTCCAACGGCCTGGCGTTCGACAGCAAGGGCCGCCTGATCTCGGTGCAAACCACGCCCGGCAAGACGCTGATCGGCGTGATCTACCCGAAGGGCCAGGAAGCGACGCTGTCTGACAACTTCGACGGCAAGCCGTACGGCCGCCCCAACGACCTGGTGGTGGACAAGAAGGGCGGCGTCTACTTCTCGGAGCCTGGTCCCAACGCCACACCGGGACAGGCGGCGCCCGCGCCGCCCCTGACTCCGGCGGTGTACTACGTGCCCGCCGGCGGCAAGTCGATGCGAATCGCCGACGGCATTGGCCGCCCGAACGGCATCCAGTTGAGCCCGGACGAGAAGACGCTCTACGTCAACGACACCAGCGGCGAGTACGTGCTGGCGTTCGACATCAAGGCCGACGGCACGGTCGGCAACCGCCGCAACTTCGCGAAGTACCCCACCGTCAACAAGACCCCAGCCGGCGCGTTCAACAGCGGCGCCGATGGCCTGGCCATCGACGCGGCCGGCCGCCTCTACGTGGTGTCGCTCGGCGGCGTCCACGTGTTCAACGCGAAGGGCGAGCTGCTCGGCACCATTCCGCTGTCGCTGCAGGGCCAGAACATCGCCTTTGCCGGCGCCGACAAGAAGACGCTGTTCATCGTCGGGCGCGGCGCCGCCTTCAAGGTCCGGTTGCTGGCCGAGGGATACAGGGGACGCGCAAAGTAGCGTCCGGCTTTAGCCGGACCACGGAGAACATCAATGCCGATCTTCGAATACGCCTGCAAGAAGTGCGGGAAAGAATTTGAAACGCTGGTCCGCCCCGGCTCCGGCGCGCCGGCGTGCCCGGCCTGCCAGGGCACCGAGCTGGAGAAGCTGCTGTCGATTCCGGCGGTGAAGTCCGAGTCCACGCACGCCCTGGCGCTGGGCGCGGCGAAGAAGCGCGACTCGAAGCAGGCCAACCACAACGCGCGGGTGCAGCGCGAGTACGAATTGCACCACAACGATTAGATCTAGTGATTTCTTGCCGATCGACCGATTGAGGCGCGGCTTCAAAGGACCCACAGACAGATGGCGATACAGACTGCTACGGGCACGGCGCAGTGCCCAGAGTGTTTGGCCGACGTCACCCTGACCAAGGTGATGCAGAACGAAATCACCCAGTGCCCCGGTTGCGGAGCCGAGCTCGAGATCGTCTCGCTCGAGCCCCTCACGCTGGCGCTGGCGCCGCAGGAGGAAGAGGACTGGGGTGAGTAACGTCAAGGTCGGCGTGCTCTACAGCCGCGTGCGGGTCGAAGAGAAGCTGCTGTTCGAGGCGTTCGAACGGCGCGGCATCGCGCTCGACCTGATCGACGATCAGAAGCTGATCTTCGACATCACCGACGTCACCAATCACCCCTTCAAGGACTACGACGTCATCGTCGAGCGCTGCATCAACCACAGCCGCGCCCTTTACAGCCTGAAGATCCTGAACGACCAGGGCGTGAAGACGGTGAACACCGCGATGTGCGCCGACATTTGCGGCAACAAGCTGATGACCACCAGCGCCCTGGCGGCCGCCGGCGTGGCGCAGCCGAAGGCGCTGGTCGCCTACACCGCGGAAAGCGCCATCGAGGCGATCGAGCGGCTGGGGTACCCGGTCGTGCTGAAGCCGACGGTGGGCTCGTGGGGCCGGCTGCTGAGCAAGGTCAACGACCGCGATGCCGCCGAAACCATCCTCGAGCACAAGGAAACGCTCGGCAGCTATCACCACAGCATCTTCTACATCCAGGAATACGTGAAGAAGCCGGGACGCGACATCCGCGCCTTCCAGGTGGGGCCGGAGACGATCTGCGCGATCTATCGCACGTCGCCGAACTGGATCACCAACACCGCCCGCGGCGGCTCATCCAGCAACTGCCCGATTACGCCGGAGCTGGCGGACATCTGCACGCGCGCGGCCCGCGCCTGCGGCGGCGGCATGGTCGCTCTCGACCTGTTCGAAGACCCGGACCGCGGCCTGCTGGTCAATGAAGTGAACTACACCATGGAGTTCCGCAACAGCATTGCGCCGACCAACGTGAACATCCCGGAGCGGATGGTGGACTTCTGCCTCCAGGTCGCCAAGGATGGTTGGAATGCCGCGAATGGCTGGAAGAACGGCGGCCCGCAACTGGCGTCGATCTCCCTCGCCGACGGCGCATCAGCGTAATTGTGACTACTCCGCTCACGGTTTCCATCATCGGCGCGTCCGGTTATACCGGCGGTGAACTGCTGCGGCTCGCGCTGGCGCATCCGAACATCGAGGTCAAGCAGGTCACGAGCGAACGGCTCGATGGGCAGTTCGTCCACTTCACGCATCCTAACCTGAGACGACGCACGCAATTGAAGTTCGTGCGGGCCGAGGCGGTCGAGAAGTGCGACCTGTTGTTTCTCGGGCTCCCGCATGGCAGCGCGATGAGCCGGATCGAGCATCTGTCGACGCTGGCCGATCGCATTGTCGATCTCAGCGCCGACTTCCGCCTGCGCGACGCCTCCAGCTACGACCAGTGGTACGGCAAGCCGCACACCAACCCGGGGTGGCTGAAGAAGTTCGTCTACGGCCTGCCGGAACTGCACCGCGAAGAGTTGAAGGCGGCGCACTACGTCAGCGGCGTCGGCTGCAACGCCACAGCGACGACGCTCGCGGTGTGGCCGTTGGCGGCGGCCGGCCTGATCGACACCGCGCGCGGCATCATTTGCGAGGTGAAGGTCGGCAGCAGCGAAGGCGGCGCCGCGTCGGCCGATTCCACGCACCATCCCGAGCGCGCCGGCGTGATGCGCAGCTTCGCGCCCACCGGCCATCGCCACACCGCGGAAGTGCTGCAGGCCCTCGCGCTCAAGGACGTCGTCACCGGCGTGCACCTGAGCGCCACCGCCGTGGACAACGTCCGCGGCGTGCTGGCCACCGCGCATGTGTTCGTGAAGCCCGGCACGGTCGAGAAAGACGTGTGGAAGGCGTATCGCGAGGCCTACCACGCCGAGCCGTTCGTGCGCATCGTCAAGGAGCGCACGGGGCTGTACCGGTATCCCGAGCCGAAGATCCTGTCGGGGAGCAATTACGCGGATGTCGGGTTCGAGATGGATCCGGCCACCGGCCGCGTGGTGGCACTGTGCGCGATCGACAACCTGATGAAGGGTGCGGCAGGCACGGCCCTGCAGTGCGCCAACATCATGATGGGGTGGGACGAGACGCTCGGCCTCGACTTCCCCGGCCTTCACCCGATCTAGGGGTCTGACCCCGCGAGGGCTGTTTCAGAAGGGGTCTGACCCCTTCGCAGGTGAACATGATCGTTGTGAAGGTGGGCGGCGGGACGTCGCTCAATATCGATGCGGTGGTCGCCGACATCGTGGCCTTGCGTGCGAAGGGCACCGACCTGCTGTTGGTGCACGGCGGCGCGCAGACGACCAATGCGGTGGCCGAGGCGCTGGGGCACCCCGCGCAGTTCGTGACCAGCGAGACCGGTCACGTCAGCCGGCGCACCGATCGCCGCACCCTCGAGATTTTCGAGATGGTCTATTGCGGGCAGCTCAACAAGATGTGGGTCGAGAAGCTTCAGCAGAAGGGCGTCAACGCCGTCGGCCTGTCGGGCCTGGACGGCCGCATCTTCGAAGGCACGCGCAAAGACACCTTGCGCATCCGCGTGGACGGCCGCCGCATGGTGTTGCGAGACGACTGGACGGGCACGGTCGAGAAGGTCAATGCCGGGCTGCTGAAGACGCTGATCGGCGCCGGCTACTTCCCCGTCCTCACCCCGCCGGGCTCGTCAACGGCCGGCGAGGCGATCAACGTCGACGGCGATCGCGCCGCCGCCATGGTGGCGGGCGCATTCAACGCCGATGCCCTCGTCATCCTCACCGACCAGGTCGGGCTGTTGCGGACGTTTCCGGACGAGTCCACGCTCATCACCGAGATCCCGAAGGCCCAGGCCGATCGCTTCATGGAGTTTGCCGAGGGGCGGATGAAGAAGAAGGTGATGGGCGCGGTCGAGGCGATCGCCGAGGGCGTCGGCAAGGTGATCTTCGCCGACGGCCGCGTGGATGAACCCATCTCGCGCGCGCTGGCCGGCGCGGGGACGCACATCAGTTAAATCAGAGCCGCAGATGACGCAGATGACGCAGAGACCCACGACCGGCGAGCGCGGCGTAGCCGCGCCGACGGCGCGACGAGGGCCACGGGACATGAGCCAACCCCGACGACCGAAGGCTCATGTCCCGTGGCCTTCATCGCGCCATGCCCGGCCGCTTCGCGGCCGGCCGCCGGTCGGTCTCTCGTCTGCATCTGTGTCATCTGTGTCATCTGTGGCCCTGGATTCGAACACATGAACTACGCAGAAGTCGAAGAACGCATTCTCGGCGGCACCACCGCCCGTCGTGGTGATGTCGTCATCACCCGTGGCGCAGGCTCGTGGGTCTACGACGAGACCGGCAAGAAGTACCTCGACCTGGGTTCGGCGCAGGGCGTCGCCATGCTCGGCCATTGCCATCCCCGCGTGGTCGAGGCCATCTGCCGGCAGGCGGAGACGCTGACGCTGTGCCCTAACTATCTCTACAACGACACCCGCGCGGAGTTCGCGCAGGCGCTGGTGAACGTGCTGCCGAAGCACCTGCCGCACGTCTTTCTCGCCAACAGCGGCGCGGAAGCGGTGGACGGCGCGCTGAAGTTCGCGCGCCTCTTCACCAGGCGCCCGGCCTTTGTCGCCACCACCAAGGGCTTCCACGGCCGCACCATCGGCGCGCTCTCGGTGACGTGGGAGCCGAAGTATCGCGAAGGCTTCCTGCCCTTGCTGGACACCACGCACGTGCAGTTCAACGACGCGGCGGCGCTCGACCGGGCCATCACCGACCAGACCGCCGCGGTGATCCTCGAAGTGGTCCAGGGCGAAAGCGGCGTCAACGTCGGCACGCCGGACTTCCTGCAGTCGGCCCAGCGGCTATGCCGTGAGCGCGGCGCCCTGCTGATCGTGGACGAGATCCAGACCGGATTCGGCCGCACCGGCAAGTGGTTCGCGGTCGAGCACGCGGGCATCGAGCCCGACATCATGTGCCTGGCCAAGGGCCTCGGCGGCGGGTTCCCGATGGGCGCCTTCGCCTACACCAAGGCCATCCGCGACGTGCTCACGCAGGGCGCGCACGGCAGCACCTTCGGCGGCTCTCCGCTCGCGTGCGCGGCGGGCCTCGCCGCGATCCAGGCCTACCAGGACGAAGGGCTGATCAAGCGCAGCGCCACGCTCGGCGCGCACATGCGCAACACCCTGCGCAGCGCCCTCGAGGGCGTGGCGGCGGTGCGCGACATCCGCGGCCTCGGCCTGATGATCGCCGTCGAGCTGCGCACCAAGGTGGCGCCCGTGCTCAAGAGCCTCATGCTCAAGCACGGCGTGATCGCGTTGCCGGCCGGCCCCACCGTGCTGCGGCTGTTGCCGCCGCTGGTGATCACGGAAAGCGAGATCGATTTCGGCGTGCAGGCCATCGCCAAGGCGATCAAGGAGCTCACGGCGTGATCGACCGCGCCGCCGCCGTCGAGTTGATTCGCGGCCTGGTCGCCATTCCCTCGCTGTCGCGGCAGGAAGCGCCGGCGGCGGCATGGCTGGTCGAGCAGATGCGCGCGCTCGGCTACGATCGCGCATTTGTCGATGACGCGGGCAATGCCGTCGGCGAGCTCGGCGACCCGTTGGCGCCGCGCACCATCGTCCTGCTCGGCCACATCGACACCGTGCCGGGCCACATCCCCGTCCGCATCGAGCCGTCCGCGGACGGCGACATCCTCTACGGCCGCGGCAGCGTCGACGCCAAGGGGCCGCTCGCCACCTTCGTCGCCGGCGCGGCGAGGTTCGGCGCCGCCCGCGCGCGTGAAGCCGGACTGCGGGTGGTGGTGGCCGGCGCCGTGGAGGAAGAGGCGGCCACCAGCAAGGGCGCGCGCTTCATCGCGTCACGCTTCGACGGCACGAAGGAACCGATCCCGGCGGCCTGCATCATCGGCGAGCCGAGCCACTGGAACCGCGTGACGCTGGGCTACAAGGGACGCTTGCTGCTCGACTTGAGCGCGGACCAGCCGATGGCCCACACCGCCGGGCCGGACGCGAGCGTGGCCGCCGTCGTGGTGGATCTGTGGAACTGGGTCACCGCCCACGCCGCGCGCCACAACGAGGGCAAGGCCAAGGCCTTCGATCAGCTCAGCCCCAGCCTCCGCCGCTTCATCACCTCCACCAACGACGCGATGCACGACCTCGTGGATGCGCAGTTCGCGTGGCGGTTGCCGGTGGGCTTTGATGCCGAGCCGTTCATGAACGAGCTGCGCGCCTGGGCCACCGGCAACCTCCACGGCACGCCGACCACCTTCGACTTCCGGTTCCGGGGATGGGAACGGCCGTGGCGCGGCGACCGCAACAACGCGCTGGTCCGCAGCTTCCTGGCGGGCGTCCGCACCGAAGATCCGGCCGCGCAATTGGGATTCGTGCTGAAGACCGGCACCAGCGACATGAACGTGGTGGCGCCGGTGTGGAAGTGCCCGATCGTCGCCTATGGGCCGGGAGACAGCGCCCTCGATCACACACCGAAGGAGCACCTGCCACTCGATGAGTATTGGAAAGCCGTCAACGTGATCGAGCACACGCTGGCCGCCTTCTCAGCCGCAGACTAATGACAGCCGCAGATTAGACGCACACTAAAGACAGCCGCAGATTACGCCGCAGATTAAACACTGATCTTGTTTTCTCTGCTTTTTTGTCGGTGGCTAATCTGCGTCCAATCTGTGGCTGTTCCTACCTGCGGCCCATTGTCACAAGCGCCGCGAATATATCGACGGCCTCCCAGAGGTGGCCGACCCGGAGATTTTCGTTGACCGCGTGCTGATTGTTGTCGAAGTTGACGACCGCCAGGCCGATGGTCGGCATCTTCAAATCATCGTGAAACGTCGAGAACGGCAGGCTGCCGCCGATGGTCGGCATCTGCACCAGCCGCTGATCGAGGGCGCGAATGGCGTCGGCGGCCATCGCCGTCCGCGGGTCGTCCATCGATCCCTTGCCAATCGGAAAGCCCTTGCCGGTTTGCGTGACCCGCGCCATCCGCGGGTACTTGCGGCGGGTGGCGGCATCGGGCGGCCCGTCAACGATGAAGTAGCCCTGGTCGCGAATGTGGGCGACCAGCCGGTCGAACTGGGTCTTCTCATCCAGGCCCTTCACCAGCCGCATCTCGACGCGGCCGGCCGCCGAGCCCGAGACGGCGTTGCGTGCGTTCGCGCCCAAGGTGCCTGACTGCAGCCCGGCCACCGTCAGCGTCGGGCGATTGTGCTGCAGCTCGATGCGGCTGTCGGGATGCTCGGCCCGCGCGAGGCCGAACTGCTCGAGCAGCTTCTGGTCGACATTGGGAATCTCGTCGATGGCGCGGCGCTCGGTTGCCGTCAGCGGCACCACGCCGTCGTAGAAGTCCTTGATGATGACGTTGCCGGCGTCGTCTTTCATCGACGCCATCAGCTTCGCCAGCGCCATCGCCGGATCGGTGACGAAATTGCCGTAGTTGCCGCTGTGCAGGTCGCCGGTGGCGCCGTAGATCGTGATCTCAGCGCCGGTGACGCCGCGCGAGCCGTAGAACACGGTCGGCAGTCCGCTGGGGTGGCGCGGGCTGTCAACGACAATGGCGAGGTCGCTGCGCACGGCGGCGGCATTCGCGGTCATGGCAGCGGTGAAGTTCGGCGAGCCGGCTTCTTCCTCGCCATCCAGCACCACCCGCAACGACCACGGCAGCGTCGCGCGCGTCTCGATCAGCCCGTCCATCGCCGCCAGGAACGCCACGATCGGCCCCTTGTCGTCGGCGACCGCGCGGGCATAGATGCGGACGTCCGGATCGATCGGACCGGTGGACGCGGCCACGTCGAACGGCGCCGGCCCACGGAACGCCTTCGGCGCGAACGGCGCGCCCATGGTCCAGTCTTTCGCCTCGGTGGGCTGGCCGTCGTAGTGCATGTAGAACGTCAAGGTGCCGACCGCATTCGGCGTGTCGCGCCGCGCGACCAGCGCGGGGGAACCGGGCGTCGCAATCCGGCTGACGGCGAACCCGCGTTTCTCGAACATCACGGTCAGCGCGTCGGCGTTCTTGAGGATGTCGGCCTTGTTGGAGGCGATGTTGGGCAATGACACGAGCTGGATCAGCTCGGCGAGAATCTGGCGCTCGTGGGCGGCGCGCCATTCGCGGACCCGGACCACCGCCGGCGTGGGCGCGGCGGCCAGCGCCGCGCCACCGAGGACCACGGCTGCCGCCACCAGTGCGCGAATGACTCGGTTCATGCAGGCAGTATAGCTGGGGGTACAATCGGCGCCCATGTCCAGCGTTGCCTCCCCGCACGTCGTCACCATCGAGGACCTCCGGCGCAAGGCCAGGCGGCGGCTGCCCCGCATGGCCTTCGACTACATCGACGGCGGCGCCGAGCGCGAGTGGACGCTGCGCGAGAACTGCCGCGCCTTTGAGGACGTGCTGTTCCGGCCGCGCTCGGCCGTGGCCACGGCCAGTTGCGAATTGAAGACCACGGTGCTCGGCACCGCGATCGACCTCCCCTTCGTCCTCGCCCCGGTCGGCAGCAGCCGGATGTTCTACCCGCGCGGCGAAGAGCAGGCGGCGCGCGCGGCCGGCAAGGCGGGCACGATCTATTCGCTCTCGACGCTGTCGGGCTGCCGCCTCGAAGACGTCAAGGCCGCCACCAGCGGACCGGCGTGGTACCAGCTCTACCTCGTGGGCGGACGGGACGTGGCAATGGGCGCGATCGACCGCGCCAGGGCCGCGGGATACCAGGCGCTGATCGTCACCATCGACACGCCGGTGGCCGGCATGCGCGAGCGCGACCCGCGGAACGGCGTCAAGGAACTGATCGCCCGCAACCTGTCCACGATCCCTTACCTGGGACAGATGATCTCCCGGCCGTCCTGGCTGTACGGCTTCTTCAGCGACGGCGGCCTCATGAGCTTCCCGAACATCGTCATCAACGGCGCGCCCATGGGCTATGCCGACGTCGGCGCCGCGCTCGAGCAGTCGATGGTCTCGTGGGATGACTTCCGCTGGATCCGCGAGGCCTGGAAGGGGCCGGTGGTCGTCAAGGGTGTGCACACCGCGGACGATGCGCGGCGGGCGGTTGGGGAAGGGGCCGAGGCGATCGTGGTCTCGAATCACGGCGCCCGCCAGCTCGATGGCGTGGCGCCGACGTTGCGCGTGCTGCCGGAAGTGGTCGCCGCGGTGACCGGCCAGACCGAAATCCTGCTGGACGGCGGCATTCGTCGCGGCAGCGACATCGTGAAGGCCCTGTGCATGGGCGCCCGGGCCGTGCTGATCGGCCGGGCCTACGCCTATGGCTTGGGCGCCGCGGGCGAGCCGGGCGTGGCGCGCGCCATCGACATCCTGCGGACGGACGTGGTGCGGACGATGAAACTGCTTGGGTGCGGGAGCATCAAAGATCTCGACGGCTCATACGTCGACGTTCCCGCCGAGTGGCTGGCAAAGCTCCCTCGGTAAGACCAAGGATTTCTCATGTCTATTCGCCCCGTCAAGCAGGTCATCACGGCGCAGCCCACCATGGAAGGCGCCGGCGTCAAGCTGCACCGCGGCTTCGGCTTCGGCAAGACCACAGACTTCGACCCGTTCCTCCTCTTCGATGACTTCCGCAGCGAGCGCCCCGACGACTACCTCGCCGGGTTCCCGTGGCATCCCCATCGCGGCATCGAGACCATCACCTACGTGCTCGCCGGCACCGTCGCGCACGGCGACAGCCTGGGCAACCGCGGCTCGCTCGGCGCCGGCGACGTGCAGTGGATGACCGCCGGCAGCGGCATCCTCCACCAGGAAATGCCGCAAGGCGACCCGCAGGGGCGCATGCACGGCTTCCAGCTGTGGGCCAACCTGCCGAAGTCGCTCAAGATGACCGACCCGCGCTACCAGGACGTGGCCGCGAAAGACATCCCCGAGATCACCGACGATGACGGCACGCACGTGCGCGTGGTGTGCGGTGAGTTCTGGGGGAAAAAGGGGCCGGTCGAAGGCGTCGCGGCGGACCCGCGCTACCTCGATATCTCGGTGGCGCCCGGCCGCACCAAGCGGCTCGCGGTCGAAGCCTCGCGCCATGCGTTTGCCTACGTCTTCGCCGGGTCGGGTGCGTTCCGCGATGCCTCGAAGCCGCTCCCCGTGCAGACGGAGCTGGTGGGCGTCTCGGACGACGCCACGCCCTTCGACTCGCAAGCGGTCGAATTCGACCGCATGCTCGCTCAGGACAGGCCGTCGATGCTCGGCAACCGCTCGCTGGTCCTGTTCGACAGCGGTGACGAGATCACCGTGACCGCCGGCGACGAGGGCATCCGCTTCCTGCTGGTGTCGGGGCGGCCACTCGAAGAGCCGGTCGCGTGGTACGGCCCCATCGTGATGAACTCGCGATCGGAGTTGCAGCAGGCCTATGCCGAGCTGCAGAATGGGACCTTCATCAAGCATCGCTAATCCTGCGGGCCCGTGGTCCCGCCTTGAAGGGGATCCGCATGAACCGCTCACGTCGCACATTCCTGCAAACCGGGGCCGCCGCCGGCCTCGGTGTCGGGCTCACCGGCTGCAACAGCACCCCTAAGATCGCGGAAGCCCCGGGGCTCGCGCCTGCCGCCGCCGGCCCTCATCCCGCGATCGCCGCGTTGAAGCCGATGACGGCCGACGTCAAGCCGATCACCGCCGACGAGCGCGCCGCGCGCATCGAACGAGCGCGCCGGCTGATGACCGACAACAAGATCAGCGCCATCTACCTCGAGGGCGGCTCGAGCATGTTCTATTACACCGGCGTGCGCTGGGGCCTCAGCGAGCGGCCGTTCGTGTGCGTCATCCCGGCGAAGGGCGACCTGGCGTGGGTATGCCCCGCCTTCGAAGAGCAGCGCGCGCGCGAGCTGGTCAAGGGCGCGGCCGACGTGAGGGTCTGGCAGGAAGACGAGAGCCCGTACCGGCAGGTTGCCGGCATCCTCAAGGACCGCGGCGCCACCGGGCGCGTCGGCGTGGAAGAGCGCCTGCGCCACTTCATCTACAGCGGCGTGAAGAAGGAACTGGCCGGCGCCGATTTCGTGGATGCCGAACCGGTGACCGCGGGCTGCCGGATGATCAAGTCGGCCACCGAACTGGCGCTGATGCAGAAGGCCAGCGACATCACCATCGAGGCGTTCCGGGCGGCGTTTGCGACCTTCCGCGCCGGCATGACCCAGGACGACCTCCGCGCCAACATCGCCGCCGCCCATCGCGCGCTCGGCGCCCCCGGCGGCAGCGCCTCGGTCAGCTTCGGCAAGTTCACCGCGTTCCCCCACGGCAGCATCGAGCCGCAGCAGCTCGTCGAGGGCGACGTGATCCAGGTGGACGGCGGGTGCGCCATCGACGGCTACCAGTCGGACATCACCCGGACGACGGTGTTCGGCAAGGCCAGCCCGCGCCAGATCGAGATCTGGGAACTCGAGAAGAAGGCCCAGGCGGCGGCGTTCGCCGTGGTCAAGCCTGGCGTGCCGTGTGAAGCGGTGGACGCGGCCGCGCGCAAGGTCATCACCGACGCCGGCTTCGGCCCCGACTACAAGGTGCCCGGCCTCCCCCACCGCACCGGCCACGGCATCGGCCTCGACGGCCACGAGTGGACCAACTTCGTGCGCGGCAACAAGACGCCGCTCGCGCCCGGCATGTGCTTCAGCGACGAGCCGATGATCGCGATCTACGGGGAGTTCGGCATCCGGTTGGAGGACTGCCTCCACGTGACCGAGACGGGCGCGCAGTACTTCTCGCAGCCCAGCCCGGCCATCGATAAGCCCTTCGCCTGATCAGGTTGGCCACAGCGGACACAGGGAATTTCAAAAAGAGTTTCTCTGCGTCCCCTGTGTCCTCTGTGGCTAAAATGCAGACATGGCTACCCTCTTTACCTCCCCGCTACGCATTCCCCTGAACGTTGACGAACGATTCGTGCGGGCGTCGGGGCCCGGCGGACAGAACGTCAACAAGGTCGCCACCGCGGTCGAGTTGCGGTTCGACATCGACAGCTCGTCGCTGCCACCCGACATGAAGTCGCGGCTCAAGGCGCTGGCGGGCCGCAAGGCCCTCACCGACGGCGTCCTCATGATCGACAGCCGGGTTCACCGCACGCAGGGCCGCAACCGCGCCGCCGCGCGCGAGCGGTTGATCGACCTGATCCAGCGCGCCTCGATCCCGCCGAAGAAGCGCACGCCCACGGCGCTGACCAAAGCGGCCAAGGAGCGGCGCCTCGCCGGCAAGCATCACCTCGCCAAGATCAAACTCAGAAGGACGACCAAGCCCGATCTCGATGAATAACGCAGATGGGCCTCATCAGGGGCCACAGATGACAGAGAACCAGAATAAGAAAGTCTGCGTCATCTGTGTCATCTGCGGCTCCGATGGGCCATCTGCGTCATAATCTGCGGCGTGTCTGAATCGTCGAAGCCCGCCTCCTTCAGCTTCCTGAAACTCGCCGGGCCCGGGCTCGTGGTCGCGGCCACCGGCATCGGGTCTGGCGACGTCGTCTCGGCCACGGTCGGCGGCGCCCGCTACGGCGTCGTGCTGCTGTGGGCGATCCTGGCCGGCGCGTTCTTCAAGTTCGTGCTGAGCGAGGGGATTGCGCGCTGGCAGCTGGCCACCGGCAAGACCGCGCTCGAGGGCTGGGCCGACCACCTCCCGCCGTGGGTGAAGTGGTACTTCGGCGCCTACCTGATCATCTGGACCGTCGCCGTCAGCGCCGCCCTCACCAACGCGACCGGCCTCGGCATTGCCAACCTGACCGGGGGCGCGGTGCCGCAGTCGTGGGGCGCCGTCATCCACAGCCTGATCGGCTTCGCCTTCGTGTGGCTCGGCGGCTACGGCAACTTCGAGAAGCTGATGAAGCTGCTGGTCGGCATCATGGGCTTCAGCATCCTGATCTGCGCGGCGCTGACGCTGCACGATCCGCTGCCCGCGGTGCAGGGCCTGGTGCTGCCGATCATCCCGGCCGGCAGCGGCACCTACGTGCTGTCGCTGATCGGCGGCGTCGGCGGCTCGATCACGATGCTCTCCTACAATTACTGGATGCGCGAGGAGAAGATGCGGGGCGCGGGCTTCCTCGGCTACGTCCGCGGCGACATTGCCGTCGCCTACATCTTCACGGCGCTCTTCGGCATCTCGATCATGTTGATCGCCAGCGACGCCTTCTTCGTCCCCGGCGTGCCGCTGCGCGACGCCGAGGCGGTGCCGAAGATGGCGGCGGCGCTGGGCGCGCTGTTGGGGAACTTCGGCCGCTTCGCGTTTTCGGCCGGCTTCTGGGCCGCGGTGTTCGCGTCGCTGCTGGGCGTGTGGCAGAGCGTGCCGTATCTCTACGCCGACTTCTACGGCATCCTCAAGAAGATGTCGCCGGCGGACCGCCTCGACGTGGTCAAGGTGACCAGCACGCCGTATCGCCTGGCGCTGGCGTTCATCACGCTGGTGCCGCTGCCCTTCGCCTTCACCGGCCGCCCCATCGCCATCATCGTGACCTACACCATCGTCGGCAGCCTGTTCGTGCCGTTCCTGGCGGCGACGCTGCTTTACCTCAATAACAAGGTGAAGTGGACCGAACCAGTGCCGCACAACGCCTGGTACACCAACCTGCTGCTCGGGGCGATCTTGCTCCTCTTTGCGATCGTCGGAGCCCAGGAAGTGATCGGGGCGTTGCGCTAAATTGAGGCCGACGCCGTACGTAACACGGGCGCGATGCCGAAAAGCACCGCGCCCGTTCTATTTCTAGAAGTTGAGGCTGAAGCCGACGCGGATGATGCGCGGCGCCAGGATCTCGGTCGGCCGGAGGTAGCTGCCGCCAACGGCGACCGTGCGGCCGACGGCCGTGTCGGAGTTGCCGATGTTGAAGAAGTCCACCTGCGGCTGGAAGCTGCGGCTGCCGAACCGGAACGAGCGCGACAGGCGAATGTCGAACATCATCACGTTGTCGTAGCGCTCGGTGCCACGCTCGCTCAGCTGGATGGTCTGGGTGGCGCGGGTCAGGGTGACGCCCTGGGTCGCGGCGACGGCACGGCTCAACGAATAAGTCGAGACGTAGGGGTAGCCGTTGTTGGCGATCATCGATCCGGCGAGGTTGATGCGGCCCGGCAGCTCGTAGCTGCCCGAGACGCGCAGCGCGGTCTCGGAGTCGTTGCCGATGATGCCGGTCGGGAACTGCGTGTTGTTCGGGTCGTTGAGGTCGGTGCCGCCCGAGACGCCGCCCTCGTTCTTGCCGATGGTGAAGCCCGCCTGCATCTGCCACTTCTGCGAGAAGCGCTTGGTGGCGGTGAACTCGACGCCCTTGTAGGTGGTATCGAGGTAGTCGACGTTGTCACGCACGTTCAGCGTCACCGCGTTGGCGGCCGCCGAGATGTTGTAGACCGTGGCCGTGGTCGGCTTCGGGCTCGCCAGCGTGCCGCCGGGGCCGTTGGGGATGGTGATGGTGTGCGCGGTGTAGGCGCTGGCCGGCTGCAGGGTGTTGACCTGGCCGATCTGCTTGCGATTGGTGCGGTAGTAGAACATCGCACCGACGCGCACGGCGCCGGGAAGCTGGGTCTCGATGCCCACGGTGGCTTCATCCGAGTACGGCCAGTCCACGCCCGGCGCGTAGTTGGTCAGGACGCCGCCGCTGAACGACGCCGGGCAGGTGCCAATCTCCGAGGCCTGCACCTTGCCGTCGCCATTCGGGTCGGTCCACACGCAGTCGCGGTTGCCGACGGTGAGCGGGTTGACGTTGGTCACGCGGTCGATGCCGACCTGCAGGCCGTAGCGGCTGTAGCTGGCCTTGACCGCCGTGCGGCCACTACCCGTCAGGTCGTACGACGCGCCGGCCCGCCACACCGCGATGCTCTGGTTGAGCGCTTCGGTTTCCGCCACCGTGCGCGCGGCGGCGAACGCGCCACCCGGGCTCGACTGCTCGGGCAACGTGCCCACGTACTTATCGAAGCGGCCGCCGATGTTCAGCGTCAACCGGTTCATCGACCAGGAATCCTGGATGAAGAAGCCGGTCACGATCGCTTTGTTCTTCGAGAACGCCGGCGAGTTGAACTGGCGGACCGAGGTCGGCACACCGTTGTTGTAAACCGTCCAGTGGTCGCCCTTCACCGAGTAATCCGAGCCGTAGAAGAGGCGGCCCCACTGCACGCCGGCCTTGAACAGGTGCTCCCCGCCCAGGCCGCTCTTGCCGAAGGTGAGGACGTTGTCGAACTGATGGCGCGAGTTGGGCTGGTGCTCCTCGCGCGTCGAGGCGCAGCAGACGCGGGTGTTGCCGGTGTCGATGCGGCGGATCGCGTCGGCGGCGGTATCGGGCTGGTAGGTGTAGTTGGTCTGGCCGTCCATCACGCTGAAGTTCGACTCGAACACCAGGCTGCCGCGAATGCCGGTGTACTTGGCCTGCGTGGTCTGCACGGGATTGGTCTGCACCACCGAGGCGATGTCCGGAATCAGGTCGGCGCTGTCGCGGCGGTGGCCGCGGATTTTGTCGTTCCACAGGTACGACACCGACAGCTTGTTGTTGGTGGTGAGCTGGCCGACCAGCTTGCCGGAGTAGTTCTTCAGGTCGTTGTCGTCGAGAGCCTGCGAGCCATCGTCGTTTCGAGCGCTCACCAGCTTGTTGACCACCCACTTGCGGATGGTGCCGTTGACCCACAACCGGTTCTGGACCAGCGCGCCGCCGCCCGACAGGTTGAAATCGTAGGTCTTGAGTGTCGGGTTACCCAGGAAGGTCGGGTTGAGCTTCTGCGTCTCGGCCCAGTTTTCGCCCTGCAGGTCGTCGTTGGCAAAGTTGTAGCGGGCGTTGCCCTTCCAGCGGTTGCCGCCGTCCTTGGTGACCATGTTGATCGAGACGCCGCCGGCGAGCGTTTCCGCCGGGATCGCCGAGGTCATGTAGTTGACCTCCTCGAACATGCCCTGGTCGTAATACATCATGGTCGCGCCGCCGCCGCCGCCGGGCCAGTTCACCGTGGCGCCGTCGATGTTGTAGCTGACGTCGTTGGTGTTCGAGCCGTGCGCCGACATGCTGCTCTGCTGCATCGACTGCGTGCCGCCGACGTCGTAGGTCGCCACCTGCACGCCGGGGATCAGCTTGGCCAGCGACCACGGGTCGCGGCCGGTGGGAATGCCTTCCAGGATCTCCTGGTTCATGACCGTCTGCTGCACGTTGGAGCGAACGTCCACGGTGGGCGATTCACCGGTCACCGTGATGGTCTCGGACAGCGCGCCCACTTCCATCTTGCCGTTGATGGTGGCGACGAACGCGGCGCTGATGCGCACGTCCGGGCGGTCAATGGTGCGGAAGCCCTGCAGTTCGAACTTCACGCCGTAGGTGCCAGGCGCGAGGCGGTCGAACCGGTAAGTGCCGGTCGTATCGCTCACCTGCGATTGGGGGCCGCCAATCAAGCGCTCGCCGCTAAGGATGATCGTCACCCCTGGCAGGACCGCGCCACTGGCGTCGGTCACCGTGCCCGTGATCGAGCCGGTCGTCTGGGCGTGTGCGAGCGGAACGCTCGACAACACCGCCATGCAAACGAGTACGCACATCCGCCTTACCATCGTCATGCCTCTCCTCCGTCGTGAACACAAGTGGCGTCTCCAACGCGTCCAGACGACTACCCCGGCCGCACGTTGACGCGACATTGTGCACGATTGTTCCCCGGTTCGACAGCGCTTTTCCGTGAACCGTGGGATGAGTCGCGGGAATATACTCGGCGCCACGGTCCCCGGGTTGCACACTGACTCATTTTTCGCGGTTCGCCATCAGACCCGGCGCGTAGCGCCGCCAGCGAACTTGCCGTCGGGTCTCTGCGCCTCTGTGACTCTGTGGCAGATTATGAGGGCATGCGCATGAAGAGTCTCTGTCTGGTAATTGCATTGGCGCTCGGCGGCATTACGCACGCCCAGGAGCCGCAGCAGCCGTTCGAGCCCAGGAGCGGCCAGGCCGGCAAGGACGTGGTGTGGGTGCCGTCGCCGCCGGCCATGGTGAGCAAGATGCTCGAGATGGCCAAGGTCACAGCGGACGACTTCGTGATGGACCTCGGATCCGGCGACGGCCGCAACATCATCGCCGCGGCCAGGCTCGGCGCGCGCGGCCTGGGCGTGGAGTTCAACCCCGAGATGGTGGCGCTGTCGCGCAAGCTGGCGGCCGAAGCCGGGGTCGGCGACAAGGCGCAGTTCGTCGAAGGCGACATGTACCAGGCCGACATCTCGAAGGCGACAGTGCTCGCGCTGTTCCTGCTGCCGGTCAACCTGGATCGCCTCGCCCCGGCATTCCTGGCCCTCACGCCGGGGACGCGCATCGCCGCCAACACGTTCGGCATGAGTGGCTGGGATCCCGACGAGAGCTTCACGCTCGACCAGGACACCGACTGCTCGAGCTGGTGCGAGGTCCTGCTGTGGATTGTGCCGGCGCCGGTGGCCGGGACCTGGCGGATGAGCGACGGCAGCCTCACCCTGACGCAGGATCACCAGTTGATCCAGGGCGCGGTGACCATCGACGGCGCCACGCACCCGATCGCCAACCAGAAGCTGCGGGGCGACGACCTCACCTTCATTGCCGGCGGGCAGGCCTACAGGGGCAAGGTCAGCGGCAACCAGATTGAGGGGACGATCACGGCGCCCGCGGGTGCCATCCCCTGGAAGGCAACACGCTAGGCGTTTACTGCGCGAGCTTTTCCATCGCGATCGTGAAGGCGCGCCGTCCGGCCTGCGGGTCGTAGACGATGACCGGCATCAGGCGGCCGCGAATGCGATCCGGGTTCGAGCGCGCGTAACCCATCAGCGTCGCGGCCAGCAGCTGCTGCGACCCTTCCTCGATCCCGGCACGGGGCACGCCGGTCAGCAGGTCGTTCAGCGACAGGTCCCACGCCTCGCCCCACAGCAACGCGTCCACCACGGTGCCCTTCAACACGTTGTGGGAGAAGTTGAAAAAGAAGGACAAGGGTGAGTAGGCGGTTTCGGTCGGCCGGTGACGCTCGAACGCGGCCATCAGTGCGTCCTTGTGCTTCGCGAACAACTCGAGGAACTGGGCGCGGTCGGCTTCGGACTGCGACAACGACGCCGGCGGCACGCCGACAAAAGCGCGCGCGTCCGGGGTCAGCCCGTTCAGCAGGGCCTCTTCGATCACGGCGCGATCCCGGTCTTCGAGGCCGGTGGACGACAGCCGATCATACGCGCGCATGGTCGCGGCCAGGGCAAAGCACAGCCATGGATAGTCGGCGACGTTGTCGTCGCGCAGCGCCACCGTGTCGCGGCCGCATTGCGCCTCGAACCCGAAGCGCAGGTGGCAGCCCATGCTGGCGGCGTGCCCGATCGCGATCTTTGCCTGGTGCTCTTCGTTGAGCGTGCGGACCTTGGCGAGCAGCGTGGTGTAGCCCCGCTCGTCCAGTTCGTAATGGGAGGTGCCGATCAGCATCAGCGTCTCGGCGTCGG
>JBAZYO010000024.1 GCA_041659285.1 Vicinamibacterales bacterium
GAAGTCAGGGCAGAAGAACCGAACGTACTAACTAACCCCGAAGGGGCCATTCTCCAGTAACGATTGGTCCGAAGAAACCCGGCAGGTCAACCTAAGACGGGCTGGAGCTCGGCGCCGTCAACTCAGCGCGCCGCGACTCAGCCCTGCCGTTAGGCAGCCTCGACGGTAGTGTCTCAGTTTGAAATCAGGCGCTCTAGCGCGGACTGACCCTCAGCCTGTATGCTGGCCCTGCGATGCCGAAAGGACCAAAGGGCCAGAAAAGACCCGCCGACGTGATTAAGAACGCAGTACTGGTGATGCGAATCGCGACTGGTGATGCCGACGAGTCTGCTCCCGCAAAGGGTGTCGCCGGAGGCAAGCGCGGCGGGCGGGCGAGAGCCAAAGCCCTAACCCCTACCGAACGCCGCGACATCGCCAAGGTGGCCGCTCAGGCTCGCTGGAAGAAGGATTAGCTCGCCTTCTCGTTCTCGTCCGGCGCGTTCCTGCGCCATTCCACGTCGTCCGTGAAATCAAGCGGAAACTGAAGCGGCTCCTGGTCCGGATTGATCCGGTTCCAATGGTCGAAATCAATGGTGTGTCGAACCGCCTCTCCGACCATCTGTTCCCGCTTGTTGATCCCGGATTTCCGCATCTGTGATCTGGTCGCTTCGTCGATGTCCACCCAAAGCGTCAACTGCTGCCCGTTCGGCTGAGGCACGGTGAAGGCATGGTAGGCCCGGTAGTCTTCGCCGCTAACGTTGTCCTTCCTGGTTTCAAGTCGCGCAACCTCAGACAACTGCTTCGCCAGCATGTCCACAGGGTCAGCCGGCACCGGCATCGGCCAGCCGCGCTTCTTCAGCCAGGTCGCCAGGTTGTGGTGGTCCACTTCCTTTATTCCGGTGGTTCGCCGGTACTCATAGATCCAACGCGCAAGCTCTTGCCTTTTACCAGCCATCGTTATTCCTTCCCGTTGCGACTACGCATCCACCGGAGCAACATCGCCCCAGCCGTCCACCATCGCATTTGGAGTCACTATCGACCGAATCTTCACAAGATGATCGCTGAGGATGTTGAACTTGCCCGTAAATCGTCGGACCTGTCCCGCTACTAACCCTGGATGCACCTTGATTGTCTTGGCGAACCCGAGAACATCACGATCAGCGAAAAAGGGACTCTTGCGCGCAATGAATTTGTCGAGTTGTTCACTCGGCACACAGAAGTCTGCCGCAGCGGCATTCGCAACGGATTCTTCTTCGTTTACGCCTTGGAGTTGGGCATCAATGTCAGAATCCAGCATGGCCGCGCCAGCGCCGTGACGCTGAATGACGTGCTCAAGTTCATGTCGCAGCACAAACCAGAAATTATCGATTCGGTCGAATCGTAACGACATTCCGATCACGGGCGAGAAGTCGTCCAGCCAAAAACAAACCCCGTCTATCTTCGCGGTCGGCAGGGTTTCGACGATGACGTACCGGATGCCACACTCCGTTAGAACTTTCGGGACATGACGGGCTGCGTCGGCGTCACCCCTTAGCTCACCGAGGCGCTTTACGGCCGAACGCGCCGACGTGGGCGAATACCTAGCGGTCATCATGTCAGCCGCGATTTGCTTAACTCGGTACAACCAAGCGATCTGCGCCGGAGATGCAGGAGTCGCGACGGCCGTCTTCTTTGCCGCATGAGGAAGGACCGGAATGTCTTCAACCGACGAGACACCGAAGAACCGGATCAAGGCTTTCTCTACGCCCTGCGGGTCTGTCATGGCTGCATCAATCCATCCGCGCTTAATCATGTCGGCGACTGGAAGATCACCGAAAAGCGTGGCGCGTGTAGCGCGGCCGGGATCAGGTGCTGTCTTGAATCTCGCCACTGCGAGAGAGAAGTCCTGCTGAAGGTCCAGGAACGCTTCGGCGGGTACGCGAAACACCTCAGATAGTTGAAGCGCCATCGGGGCATCAATGACCCGCTGGTCCTTGACCATCCGAGTGACTGTTGCCTCGTCAACCTTCAGGACGATGGCGAGGACGCGCTTCGTCCATCCGCGCTCGGTCAGTAGCGCGTCGATAAGCTGGCCAGGGGTTCGGAAGCCGGAATAATCCACTTCCCAGAGACTACGCCCCACAAAAGGCGCGGTCAAGCGCAATTTGCACAAAACTGCAAACTGAACTTAATGCTTGACAAATAAGCGGTCTGGGCTTAACCTTTTACTTATGAACCGGCTGCCCGTCGCCAAGCGCGCACAAATCCTCTCGATGCTCTGTGAGGGGAACTCGATGCGCTCAGTGTCGCGCTTGGCCGACGTGTCCATCAACACCGTTTCCAAGCTCCTGGTTGACGCTGGCCGCGTCTGCGCGGCGTTCCATGAGGATCAGGTTCGCGGCGTGAAGGCGAAGCGGGTCCAGGTCGATGAAATCTGGTCGTTCACATATGCCAAGCGGAAGAACGTCACCGAGAAGATCGCGGAGGCTGTCGCGGGCGCTGGCGATACCTGGACGTGGACCGGCATCGATGCTGATTCCAAGCTCGTTATCTCATGGCTCGTAGGTGGCCGTGATGCCGGTTACGCGATCACGTTCATGAATGACCTTCGTTCGCGTCTGGCGAACCGGGTACAACTCACCAGCGACGGCCACAAGGCGTATCTGGTGGCCGTCGAAGAGGCGTTCGGTATGGACGTTGATTTCGCCCAGCTCATTAAGATTTACGGTACGGCGTCGGTCGAAGACCAGCGGCGCTACAGCCCTGCCGAATGCACTGGTTGCATCCCGACGCCGATCACTGGCGACCCTGACCCGAAGCACATTTCGACCAGCTTCGCGGAGCGCCAGAACCTCACCATGCGGATGCACATGCGCCGATTTACGCGCCTGACCAACGGGTTTTCAAAGAAACTCGAAAACCACATTCACATGGTGGCGATCTACACGGTGTTCTATAACTGGCTGAAGGTTCACAAGACGTTGCGCGTGACCCCGGCCATGCAAGCCGGTTTGACCGACCGCGTTTGGGACATGGCCGAGATCGTTACCCTGGTGGATCAGGTGCTGGCGCCGGAGAAATCAAACTGAGACACTACCGCCTCGACGCACCACTTGCACAACGCCCAAAGCTGGTGCTATCTTGGCCCTGCTACCCGGACAAAATGCCGTGTAGCAGCGTTAATCGAATCGGCTCATTAACTAAAGGAAGAGAAGAATGGAAACCACGCCCGTACTCCGCAAACCCGCCGACGACCTTTTCGGTTTCGCATGGATGCCTGCAAAGAATGCGGACATTCCGAAGAGCGAAATCTACTACTCCCGCCTTCGAGAGCTTGCAGACCGTGCTCAGCATGAGCGTTGGTCTTTCGACACCGAGCAACCCCTCGTCATTCTTGGCAACTACCTTCGATACACCTTTAAGAGGCTTCACCAGGAAGGCAAGATCGAGGAAGGCGCAGATGCGGCGCGCGGCAAGATTGCGGCCTTCAATACTGGTCTATTCACTCCCAACTACGAGCCGATCTACGCGTTTTTCGAAGCGAATCGTGATCCGGCCCGTCAACCTTGGGTGCTGAGGGACTTCGTTGTCGAGAGCGACCGAAGGATGGCGTTCTTCGCGCGCCGTCCGCGAGCGGCTCGATACTTCGACAAGCCCGGTGAGCTCATCTATGACCCAGATCGCGAGCTCATTCCCAACTTAGACCACATTCTTGACGAGAACCTTGAGCGGTATCCGGCCGACTTGCGCGACAATTCGCATCGGCGCCGAATGATGCTGCAAGGGGCCGTGACCGAGGCGGGGAAGCGCGCGCAGATGAACTACAAGGTTGCGATTCCTCAGTTCTACTTTGGGCATGAGGGTGCAGAACCCGGGCGCATTCAGTTGTTGCTGCCTCTCTGTTTCGAGAGCCCTGCGCGCGCCGATCTGGCTCTGGTAGTCGAGCGCGAAGAGCGCGCGTATCGGGCTTTCACCGTGTTGCCCCTTGATCGCGCGTACAACAACGCTCGTCTTATTGCGAGACCTGAAAGCGACTGGTTGCCGATCACGGACCAGCGAGGCAACATCTCATGACGCACCACGTCTTCATCGACAACTCGAACATCTTCGGCGGTGCCCAGAGCATGTCGGCTCGCGTCGAGAGGCATGTCCCATGGCCCGCCCTCCGCGTTCACTTTCGAAATCTCGCCTTGCTGGTCGAGGGTAGTCAGCAGGTAGGCTCGAGAGTCTTGGCTGGGTCGGTTCCTCCTGGCAACGACGACCTCTGGAGTTACGCGCGGGACATGAAGTACGAAACCAACCTGCTGCGCAAGATTGAAAAGGGCGACGGCCGTTTGGGCGAACAAGGCGTCGATGAGTTGCTTCACCTGAAGGTCGCGAATCTCCTCCTTGATTCTGCGGAAGCGCAGGCGCTCGTTCTTGTTACGGGCGACGGTCGGGTCTCACAATTCGGGACCGGCTTCGCTCTTCAAGCCGAGCGGGCATTGAAGCGCGGCTGGCAAGTCGAGATCTGGTCGTGGAAGAGCGCCCTTTCGCCAGCGTTCGGCAAGCTCTCGACTGCCTACGGTGCCAAGATTCGGATTCACGATTTCGACAAGTTCTTCAAGTCCGTCACGTTTGTGAAGGGCGGGTACTACGGCCCACCGGCCGTTGCTAAGATTGTCAACTTGGCAGGGCGAATCGTGGCTCAACTGCCTTCTCCGCTGAAGGTCTATTGACCGCTGCCTAACATCCAAATGGGCCGCGCGCCGACCGTCCCGTGCAATCATGTCGCGGCGGCGCGCGGCTCATTTGGAACTGTTAGGCGGACGAGATACTGCATATACCATGGAGCAACTGAAGAGTTACGCTGACGAGCGCCTCATCAACGGCTGCATCTACTGCGGCGGCCGAGACGAGACGCGCGACCATGTCCCTTCTCGTGTGTTTCTCGATCCTCCCCTTCCGGAAAATCTCCCAGTCGTGGGGGCATGTCGCGATTGCAACGGTGGCTTCTCCCGAGATGAGGAGTACTTAGCTTGTCTGATTGAATCGGTTCTTGCGGGCACTACCGATCCGACTCGAATCCGCCGTCCGGGTGTCGCGAGCATTCTGCAGCGGTCCCCGGCGTTACGCGCTCGACTGGAGGCGGTCAAGACGAACCAGGGCGGGCGCACGCAGTTCGGGATCGAGCCTGAGCGTGTTCGCAATGTCCTTCTGAAGCTGGCGCGCGGTCATGCGGCATACGAACTCAGTCAACCCTGCCGACACGAGCCCAGTTCCGTCCGATTTTGGCCTATTGGTCTCATGGCCGACGACGAGCGCGATTCGTACGAGGCAGGTTACGTTGCTGATACGTTCGGCGAGGTCGGGTCGCGTGCGTTGCAGCGGCTGCTCGTTACCCAGCTGGTTCTTGAGTCAGGCGATGGCGAAAAGTCGACTACCGGCCTAGTCGTCAATGACTGGGTAGATGTTCAAGACGGTCGTTACCGGTATCACGCAATTGACACAAGTGGGGAGATCCGGATCAAGCTAGTTATTGGAGAGTACCTCGCAAGTGAAATCGTGTGGTCCGACGAGTGAGCTAGGTCTGCGCATCCTTGTTCGCAACGGCTCCGCCTAACAGCCGCTTGCAGCCGTCGGCGCGCGACATGATATTGGGTGCGCCGCGGCTGAAGCCGAGGCGCTGGGCGGAGGATCTATGCCTAGGCGGAGGAAGAACCTCGATTTTCGAGTTCTGCGGTGCTTCTTGACCTTGGTCTGCGAAGCGTTGGAGAGTCGACAGAAGCTCTCAGCCAACGTGAAGACGCAGAAGAAACGTCACGCAGTTGAACGCGACCTCGACGAAGTGGAACAGTTGACTCTGCGCGCCGTGTACCTCGACCTCGCCTCGGCCGTGGATCATGAACTGCAACTTGCAGTCCTGCCTGAGTGGATCGAGGAGAACAAGCGAGACTGGGAGTCATTACGCGCTAAGCGCCCTCCACCGTCGAGCATCGCTGTTGTCAACAGATGGGAACGGGAGGTCCGCAAAGCGCTATTTCGTAGCGATGTGACGTTTTTGACGTTCCCCAGTATGAGTGGTCTTTTCAAACGACGTTTCGGGGTTGAGCTAGCGAGCTTGACTCGAGCTCGCGAAGCAGAACAAATGAGAAAGGCCGTGAATATCTTTAAGCATCGTCGCGGATTCTTAAGACCCGATTGGGAACCTCCGAAGATTCGCCTTGGAATCAAACGAACATACCAGCTTATTTCGAAGATTGAGTCCTTCATCCTGGCCGTAAGGGAGATCAGAGAGTCATCCGAAGTACCGGCTAACGGCTTGCAGCCGACGGCGGGCAATCTGATCACCGCGCCGCCGCGGCTGAAGCCGAGGCGTCAGGCCGACCATCGCGCGCAGGGGCGCGCACCAGGTGCTGTGCAAGCTGAGCAGAAGGGCAGGAGAAACCGATGACGCGGTCCATCGTGGGAGTACTCGCGGTCTACCTGGGCGGACTCGTTACCGCCCAAGTGACCCGTCCGGCAACCAACCAGGCATCAGGGGAGGCGCAGATGCGGCTCGGCAACTTCTCGGTGAGTCTTGCGGTCAAAGACATCGGCGCGTCGCGCGCGTTCTACGAGAAACTCGGCTTTCGAGTGTTCGGCGGCGATCAGGCAAAGAACTGGTTGATCCCCTGATCGACCAGCACGTGCCCAGCCCCAAGAAGTGATTGGGTGTCCGCCGCCGAGTTACACTCGGAGTGAATGATTCATGTAATTGGCGGCGGTCTGGCCGGCTGCGAAGCGGCCTGGCAGGCCGCTGAGATCGGCGCCGACGTCACCATCCACGAAATGCGGCCGGTGCGGCCGACGGCGGTTCACCAGACCGACGGCCTGGCCGAGCTGGTCTGCAGCAACTCCTTCCGCGCCGACAAGCTCGACAACGCGGTCGGACTCATCAAGGAAGAAATGCGGCGGCTCGGCTCCATCGTCTTGCGGGCCGCCGACGCCACGCGCGTGCCGGCCGGCGCCGCGCTGGCCGTCGATCGTCACGCATTCTCGAAGGCCGTGACCGACGCGGTGCAGGCGCACCCCCGGATCACGGTGTCGCGCGAGGAGGTGCTCAAGGTCCCCGGCCCGGAATGGTCGCCCGTGATCATCGCCACCGGCCCGCTCACCTCCGACGCGCTGTCGAAAGACATCCAGGCGATGGTGGGCGAGGAGCACCTGTCGTTCTACGACGCGATCAGCCCGATCGTGCTCGCCGAATCCATCGACATGTCGAAGGTCTTCCGCGCCTCGCGCTGGGGCCGCAACGTGTGGAGCGCCAACCCGGGTGAAGCGCTGGAGCAGACGGACGAAGGCGACTACCTGAATTGTCCGATGACCAGGCAGGAGTACGACGCGTTCTACGCGGCGCTGGTCTCGGCCGAGTCGGCGACGGTCCACGACTTCGACAACACCAAGTTCTTCGAAGGCTGCCTGCCGATCGAGGTGATGGCGCACCGCGGCGAGGGCACGCTGCGGTTCGGCCCCATGAAGCCGGTCGGCCTCAAGGATCCGCGAACGGGCCGGTTGCCCTATGCGGTGGTGCAGTTGCGCCAGGACACGCTGGCCGGCGATCACTTCAGCCTGGTGGGCTTCCAGACGCAGATCAAGTGGGGCGACCAGGCCCGGCTGCTGAAGATGATCCCCGGTCTCGAGAACGCCGAGTTCGTGCGCTTCGGCATGGTCCACCGCAACACTTACATCTGCGGGCCGAAGGTGCTGTTGCCGACATGGCAAACGCGCCACCGGCCGGACCTGTTCTTCGCCGGCCAGGTGTCTGGCGTCGAGGGCTACGTCGAGTCCGCCGCGTCGGGCCTGGTCGCGGGCCGCAACGCCGCGGCCCTCGCGCGTGGCGAGACGCCGCAGGCGCCGCCGCGGACCACGGCCATCGGCTCGCTCGCGTACTACGTGTCGCACGCGGATCCGACGACCTACCAGCCCACCAACATCACGCATGGCATCATGCCGCCACTCGACGACCCGCCGCGCGACAAGATGAAGAAGAAGCTGCTGATCGCCGAGCGCGCGTTGGCTGACTTGGACGCCTGGCGATGCGTGAACTCCTAAAGGAATTCCTCGCCTATCTGAAGCTCAATCGGCACGTCTCGCCGCACACCGTGCGCGCCTACGAGAGCGACATCACGCAGTACCTGGCGTGGGTGGCCGGCGACCAGGGCCGCAAGATCTCGGAACTGACGCCGGCCGATCTCGGTCTCACGTCCGTGCGCTCGCACCTCGCCGAGCTGAACAAGGCGGGCAAGGCCCGCTCATCCGTGGCGCGCAAGCTGTCGGCCCTCCGCACCTTTGTGAAGTACCTGCGCCGTGAGGACCTGATCGAGCACGATCCCACGGCGATGGCCGTCGCCCCCAAGCGGGACCAGACCATCCCCACGCATCTCTCGGAGCCCGAGATGGCCCGGCTGATCGAGACGCCCAGCACCGCTGACCCGCTGGGCCGCCGCGATCGCGCCATCCTCGAGTTGTTCTACGCCTCGGGGCTGCGGCTGAGCGAGCTGGTCGGGATCAACCTCGAGGATCTCAACCTCGCCGGCCGCATGGTTCGGGTGATGGGAAAGGGCGGTAAGGAACGCCTGCTGCCGTTCAACCAGAGTGCATTGGCGGCGCTCCGGGCCTGGATGGCCGACCGCGCCGCGATACTCGCCGGCCGGCAGGGCCGGGTGGCCGGCCGGCGGCCGATGGCGCCGCGCAAGCCGGTCAGGAACCACCGGCCTCAGGCCGATCCGTTGTTCCTCAACGCCCGGGGCACCCGCCTGACCGGCCGCAGCGTGGACCGCATGCTCCGCCGATACGTCGCGCTCTGCAGCACGCGGATGGGCATCAGCCCCCACGCGTTGCGTCACACCTTCGCCACGCACTTGTTGCAGCGCGGGGCCGACCTCCGGGCCATCCAGGAATTGCTCGGCCACGCCCGGCTCAGCACGACGCAGCGATACACCCACGTCAACGCGGCTCAGCTGATCGACGTCTATCGCAAATCGCACCCGCGCGCGTCCGCCGCCGCGGCCGGGGCCCGCCCGCCTTCGCCAGAGGCTCCGGCGAAACAGGCCTTTGGCGCGACGAAGTCGGCCAAGAGCGAGTAGAATCTCGCAAGGTGCCTCTCTCGAAATTTCTCGTCCAGCGCCGGTCGCTTCGTACGGCGCTCGTGCTCCTCACCCTCGTCACCGCTGCTCCCGCCTTCGCGCAAGAGACCGCGCCGGCTTCGGATCCTCCCGGCGAAGTGGTTGACTTCTTCGGCTTCAAGTTCTCGCAGAGCGAGCGCTTCAAGTTCGGCGGCGAAGTGGTGGCCGGCTGGTCGCACGACGGCGCGCAGGCTGCCCTGGGCTTCGAAAAGCAGGGCCGTGTCGGCATGGCGATTCTCAGCGCGGCCGGCAAGGTCAGTGACCACGTTCGCTTCTTCGTGTCGGTGAATCCGGTCAGCGAAACCAACGCGCGGCCGGCGTGCGGCGAGAAGGATTACTTCTTTCCCAACGACCCCAACCTGTTCGCCGCCATCGGCCCGATCGTCAAGTGCGACGTCGAAGACGGCCTCAAGCGGGTTGACACCTACAACACCTTCTCGCTCGACTACATCACGCAGCAGGGCATTCTTCGCGAAGGCTACATCGACTGGGGCATTACCGATTCGCTGTCGCTGCGCGGCGGCCGCTTCATTCTGCCGATTGGCTTTGCGCCGCGCGAAGTCGGCGCCGCGACCGCCAAGGACATGACGCGGATCACACGGCTGAACGCCGAGGCCAACTTCGGCGCCATGCTCGCGTTTTCGGCGAAGCGCGGTGACCGCGCGATTTTCGATGCCGGCGTGATGGCCGTGCTGGGCGACGGCAACCGCGAGAAGGACTACGACTGGTTCTACTTCGTCAACACCTCGCTCGACACCAACAGCGCCGTCACGGTGGCGGCCTCGGTGCGGCTGACGCCGATCAAGGCGATCGACGTGCGCGCGGCCTACAAGAAGGGCTACACCGGTTCGAAGGTGGAGCGCCTGCCCAGCTACTGGGCGTCCAAGCGCAACGACGATGCGCTGGTGGTGAGCGTGAAGTTGTCGCCGACGTCGTGGGCCTCGGTGTTTGGCGAGTACGCTAAGTACAGGTGGGGGCCGACGCTGACCTCCGGTGAACTGGTGGGCATTCCTGACCTGGCCGGCATCGACAAGCCCGGCTACTTCATGGGCGCGCAGCTCGAGGCCCCAATCGCCGCCAAGATCCGGGTCGGCGCCAGCGTCGTCCGCGAAGAACTCACGCGCGACGACAGCCTGATCCAGTACCTGTCACTCAACAGCCTGTACGGCGTGTCGATGGGCAAGAAGGACCGCGAGCTGGTGGTCCGCGGCTACGTCGACGTCAACCGCCTGGTCAACGTCAGCTTTTTCTGGATGGACGTGTCGAACCCGTTCCCCTGGGTGAGCGGCAGCTGGCCGGTCACCGGACCGGTCGCGTTCACCGGCCGCGAACCCGACCGCATTGGTGTGACGATCACCGTCCGGACGCCGTAGCCGCACCGGCCACGCCCGTGCTGGCCGGCGGTAAGTTCGCTTCGCCGGCGCCGTTACCGCTTATAGTGTGGGTGCCGCGATGCCCCCCTCGCCTTCGTCGGCGGTGACCCGTGCCATCTTTTTTGGCACCGTTGCCGCCCTGCTCGTCGTCGCGACGCTGAGCGTCGTGATCTATCGTTCGGCGGTGGGCGGCGCCATTGCCCAGCACTCCACGCAGCAACTCGCGATGGTTCGCACCGCGTCGGTGGGCATCCAGGGCGAGATCCGCGGCCTGTCGGCCCTCCTGCGCCAGTTCAACAGCCTGCCGAGCGTGCAGAACCTTGACATCCCGTTCCTCGGACAGCGCATCGAGGCGGCGTTTGGTGACAACCCTATCGGCGTGGTCCGCTACATCGTCCGGATCGACGCCGAAGGCCGGCTGTACTACTGGGAGCCTGGCGGCCGGCTGATCGAGAACGGGACGCGGGTGGGCCTTGATCCGGAACGATGGCGGTGGAATGGCGACCCCGCCAACCGAGGCAAAGTCACCATCGCTCGCGCCTGGTGGCTCCACGATGCGCCCGACCACGTCCGCGTGATCAGCACTCCGGTGTGGCGGACATCGCCGAGCGGCGAGAACCCGAATCCGCGGAACGACTTCAACGGCATGTTGGGTCTCGCCATTGACGTCAACCGCCTCGTTGAGGTGTACCTGGGCCCCGCGATTGCCGAATCTGCGGCCGACCAACTCGTGGTTGGGTTGACGACTCCCGAGTACGGCGTGCGCATGGGACCGGGCCAGACGGGCCTTGCCGCAGAGGCGAGCGATGCGCACCGGCATGACGGGCCGCAGGGCATTGCCATCCTGGGGGATGGCAACGGCCGTCGCATCCACGCCTGGTCCAGGCTGACCGCCGCGGACCAGACGTGGCTGGCCGCCTCGTCTTCCCAATACGACCTCGTCGCGGCGCAGTTTCAGCGCAATGCCACGGGACAACTGGCGCTGACCGCGGTGCTCCTGGTGATCCTGCCGTTGGCGGGCTGGCTGCTGGCGCGTCGCGAACGCCGCACTCAGGAAGGGCAGCGGCAGCTCGAACGGCAGCTGGCCGAGTCGCAGAAGATGGAGGCCATCGGCAAGCTGGCCGGCGGCGTGGCGCACGACTTCAACAACATGCTCACGGCCATTCTCGGCTACGCCAGCCTGATCCACGAAGACGCGCCGGCCGACTCGCCGATCCGCGATCAGGCGCTGCAGATCCGCCGTGCCGCCGACAGCGCGGCGGCGCTGACCCATAAGCTGTTGGCGTTCAGCCGGCGCCAGGTACTGCAGACCAACCAGTTCGATTTCGCCGCGATGCTCGACAACCTGCTGATGCTGGTGCGCCGCGTGATGGGCGAAGACATCAAGGTGATCGCGCATGCCGAGCCCGGGCTGTGGCCGGTGCTGGCCGACCCGGCGCAGGTCGAGCAGTCGATCCTGAACCTGGCGATCAACGCCCGCGAAGCCATGCCCGGCGGCGGCACGCTGCAGATTACGGCGCGCAACGCGGCGCGTCCCCTCGGCGAGCGGCGTCCGGATGGGGATGTCCGCCCCGGTAACTACGTGCAGATCACCGTGACCGACACGGGGACCGGCATGGACGAGGCGACGCGGGCGCGCATGTTCGAGCCGTTCTTCACGACCAAGCCGCACGGCAAGGGCACCGGGCTTGGCCTGTCCACGGTCTACGGGTTCGTCCGGCAGTGCGGCGGCCACATCGGCGTGACGTCCACGCTCGGGGCCGGCACGGCCATTGAACTGCTGCTGCCGCGCGCGCCCGATCAGCCGGCGCCAACCCCGACACCGAAGGACCTCACGCCGCCGCGGGTGAAGCCCGACGGTCCCCTGGAAACCGTGCTCGTGGTGGAAGACGAAGACGCCGTCCGGTTGCTGGCCGCCGAGTCGCTGCGGCGGGGCGGCTACGTCGTCATCGCCGCCGCCAGCGGCGAGGAAGCGCTGCGCGTGGCCGACGCCTTCGAGGGCACCATTCACCTGCTGCTGAGCGATGTCGTCATGCCGGGCATGAAGGGCCCGGCACTGGCGGCGCGGCTCCGGGCGGCGCGCCCCTCGATCCGCGTGATCCTGATGTCGGGCTACGCCGCCGACGTGGTGACGCCCGACGACCTCAAGGCGGCCATGCTGCTGTCGAAACCGTTTTCAGCCGGCGTCCTCGCCAAGGCGGTCCGCCGCGTCCTCGACGAGGCCCTTTCGCCGGGACCGCTTCCGAAGGGATAATTGCGGTTGGTAACTTTTGGAGGAGATCTGATGATTCGCGTGACGACCGTTGCGTTGGCCCTGGCCGCGCTGTCGATGTTGCCCAGTGGCGCCGCCGCCCAGGGGGTGTCGCTCAAGGTTCCGGCCTCGCTGAAAGAACAGGCGCCGGCCGCCTACAACGTGAGGTTCGAGACGAGCGCGGGCATATTCGTCGCCCACGTGGAACGCGCCTGGGCGCCGAAGGCCGCCGATCGCTTCTACAACCTCGTGAAGAACGGTTTTTACGACGGTGTCAGGTTCTACCGGTCCGTGCCCAACTTCATGGCTCAATTCGGGTTGCACGGCGACCCGACCCTGACGGCGATGTGGAGCCGGCAGTTGTTCTCGCCGGACCCGGTCAAGCATTCCAACAAGCGCATGACGCTATCGTTTGCCATGGGCGGCAACCCGATGATGGCGTCGACGCAGGTGTTCCTGAGTTTTCGCGACAACTCGAGCCTTGACGGGCAAGGCTTCGCGGCCTTCGCCGATATCACCGAGGGGCAGGATGTCGCTGCGAAGATCTTCACCGGCTACGGCGACATGCCCCAGCGCGGCGGCAAGGGTCCCGATACGGCACGCATCCTCAAGGAGGGCAATGCCTATCTCGAGAGGGAATTCCCGAAGCTGGACTACATCAAGAAGGCCACGATCGAGAAGTGACACCCGGGAGGGACCGTGAGAGCTCAGCTTCGCTTCGCGATAGTAGTTGCCGCCATCGTCGTGTGTGCGCGGCATGACGGGGCGGGGCAGGTGCCGGTGCAGGATCGGCAGCCCGCGGGGTCGGCCCTCAGGCCGGCGGTGATGGGACCGACCGGTGGCGTGTCCACCGGTCACCCGCTCACCACCGCCGCGGCCTTGGCCATTCTCCTGAAAGGCGGCAACGCGTTCGACGCCGGCGTGGCATCTCTGCTCGCCGGCGGCGTGCTTGAGCAGGATCTCTACAGCCTCGGCGGCGAGGCGCTCGTCCTGGTATATCCCAAGAGAGAAGCCAAGGTCACCGCCATCGTCGGCCAGGGTTGGGCGCCGAAGGCGGTGGACGTCGATTGGTACTTGTCGCGCAAGAAGGATCTGCAAGGCGAGGGGCTCGATCCGGCGGTCGTCCCCGGCGCCCTGCATGCGTCGCTGACCGTGCTCGAGAAGTGGGGCACGATGAGCTTCGAAGAGGTGGCGGCCTCGGCCATCGCGTATGCCGAGAACGGCTTTCCCATGCGCACGAGCACCGCGCGCGCCATCCAGAATCAGCTCAAGTTCTTCGAGAAGTGGCCGGGCAACAAGACCTACTGGCTGAAGCCTGACGGGTCGGTCTACAAGCCCGGCGAAACCATCAAGCTGCCGACGCTCGCGCGCACCTTGCGCCGCATGGTTGACGCCGAACGCGCCGCCAAGGCCAAGGGCCGCGTCGCCGGCATCGTCGCCGCGCGCGATCGGTTCTACAAGGGCGACATCGCGAAAGAAATGGTCGCGTTCCTGCAGAAGCACGGGGCCCCGTTTGACGCCAGCGACTTCGCCGACTACTACGCGCGCATCGAGGAGCCCGTGAAGACGACGTATCGCGGCTACACGGTGTACAAGCACGGCTTCGGCAGCCAGGGTCCGGTGCTCCTGCAGGCGCTCAACATCCTCGAGAATTTCGACCTGCACGCGATGGGCTACGCCAGCGCGGACTACATCCACACCGTGACCGAAGCGCTGAAACTGTCGTATGCCGATCGCGATTCGTTCTATGCCGACCCGGCGTTCGTGCAGGTGCCGGGTGAGGGGTTGCTGTCGAAGGCCTACGCCAAAGAGCGGGCGGCGCTGATCGACCCGAAGAAGTCGTCCACTTCGTTCATCGCGGGCGATCCGCTGAAGTACGACACCAAGGTGAAGCAGTGGCCGTTCTGGAAGGCAAACGTCACGGACGGCGTCACGCCTCGCGGGGAGAAGCTCGCGGATGATTCGTCGGGCATCGTCAAGGACACGACCCACATGGCGATCATCGACAAGGACGGCAACATCTTCGACGTCACTCCGAGCGGCGGGTGGGTGCCCGGGGCGGTGATTCTCGGCGACACCGGCATTGGCATGAGCGTGCGCGGCGAGCAGTTCTGGCTCGACAAGACCCGCGCCAACCAGATTCGCCCGCGGGCGCGGCCGCGCTACACGCTGACGCCGAGCCTGGTGTTCAAGGGCGATACGCCGATGATGGGCCTCGGCACGCCGGGGGGCGACAACCAGGACCAGACCATCCTGCAGGCGTTCCTGAGCATCGTCGACTTCTGGGATGACTGGTATCCGAACCTGCACGCGGCGCTGGAACGCCCGCGCGCGCAGACCATGCACTTCTACGGCTCGTTCTGGCCGCACACCGCGGGCTTCAACCAGTTGAACGTGGAAGCGACGATTCCCGATTCGGTCTACAACGAGCTCAGAGCTCGCGGTCACGACGTGAGCCGGCTGCGTCCGTTTGGGATGTCCGGGTGCGCGACCGCGGTGATGATTGATCCAGCGACTGGGAATCGCTTCGCGGCCGCTGATCCGCGAAGGGACTGCTACGCGATTGCGTACTGAGGGCGCGCCTTCGGCGCGCGTAGGGCGCCTCGCTGGCGCTCGGCGTAGGGCTCGGCGCTTTGCGCCATCGTGGGGCTCGCGGCTTCGCCGCTCGTAGGACTCGTGGCCTTCGGCCACTCGTAGGGAGGACTGTGCGTCTACTGACACCGATTCTCACCGCGTTGCTCGTGCTCGGCGCACTACCGGCGAGCGCGTCACAGGCAAGCGGACCCGCCATCGCCCTCGTGCGGCCACCCGTGAAGTCGCGTTGGGATGCTGACAGGAAGAACCCCTACAGCCGGCTGTTCAAGCCAGGTGAGGTGCAAGTGCCACTCCGTCAACCGGCGCCGGCCAAGCCCGAGGTCAAGTGCGGCATGACGGTGGTCCCGGTGGACCCCAGCGGCTACCCTGGAATCGTGGTGCCGCAAGAACCACGTTCGACGAAGTTCACCATTCGCGCGATCGACCCCACCATCTGCCGGTAGGTCTCGCGGATGAAGGGTGTGGGTGAGCCGGCGGTGCTGCGTTCGCTTGTCGCCAGGCTCGATCACCTGCGACCCGAAAGCACTCGACGCTGGGGCACGCTGACGCCCCACGAAATGCTCTGCCACCTCGGTGATGCCGCCGAAATGGTGCTGTTGATTCGTCCGCGCACCGAGGTTGTTTCAACCCGAGGCCGTCCCATCATCAAGTGGCTGGCGCTGTCGTCGCCTCTTCGATTGCCGCATGGCTGGGCCACCAATCCCATGCACGATCCGCGCGCCCTTGGCACGCGTCCGTCCGAGTTCGCGAATGATCGCGCAAGGGCGGTGGCGGGGCTCAATGGAATTGCGGCCGGGACCGGCCCGCTCGAACCTGCGCACGGCTTCTTCGGCGTGATGTCGCGTGAAGACTGGCAACGGTGGGCGTACAAACACACCGATCACCACCTGCGGCAGTTCGGTTTATGATCTGGCCGCGATGCTGAACTCAATCGACATGCCGGTGCTCGTTCTCATCATGCTCCTGGGCCTGATGGTGAGATACGGCGGATGGCGCAACGGGAATTCGCCGCGCGGGCGGTTCTGATTCGACCGTGACACGCTTGTGCCGGCCGGTCGTCGCCGTTGCTCTGCTGCTGACTGCCGTGGCGGGCTGCGCTCAACCCCAGGTCAAGACCCGCTACTTTCGATCAAGGACCTACACCTTCTCGCGCGCTGAGCGCGCCACCATCGATCGCATCGCCAACGCGACCGCCGCCGAAGTGGGGAAGCTCCTGCCGGGTCTGCCGCCGCAGCTCGAACTCACCGCTCGTCCAGGGACGGACGTGATCGAAGAAATCGGCGCGACCGCAGACGCCATGCCGCCCAACTTCGTAATGTGGACCGTTGATCCAGCGCACGGCGGCGGTGTCGTCGCCATCGCCGAGAAGGACTTGCGCGCGACCTTGTTTCACGAGTTTCATCACCTCGTGCGATCCGCAGCGGGGAACCCTCGCACCGTCATCGAGCATGCCGTGAGCGAGGGCATGGCCACCGCATTCGAGCGCGACTTCGCCGGCGAGAATCGTCCTTGGGGGGAGCACCCGCCGGAAGGCAGCGGATGGGAGAAGGAATTGCTCGCGCTTCCGGTCAACGCGCCGATCCGAGGTTTGAACACCGCTCACCCGGATGGCCGGCGATGGATCGTCTGCCGCACCGGGACGGCGTGGGTCGACCGTGCGACAGCAAGATCAGGCCGCACCTCGGCTGACCTGGTGTCGGCACCGGCCGTGGAGATCTTGAGCCTGGCCGATGTGAATAAGTAGCACCCCGACGAGGCGCGTAAGCGCCGAGCCCCACGCCGAGCAAGGCGAGGCGCCTCACGAGCGAGCGGTAGCGAGCTCGCCCTACGCACGCGCAGCGTGCGCCCCTACGACGCCGAGGCCAGGACTCTCCGCCGAGGCAGTTCGATGTTCAGCGTCTTGATCTTGTAATTCATCACGCGCGGGCTGATCTGCAGCAGCTCCGCGGCGTCCTTCTGCACCCAGTTCGCCATCTTCAGCGCCTCGGTGATCGCCTGCCGCTCGATTTCCTCGAGCGCGATACCGGTGGGCGGGATCTTCACCACGCCCTGCGCGTCGCGGCCGCTGCCGGCCGGGGCGAAGTCGCCCAGCCGCAGGTCGGCTGACGTGATGATCGGGCTTTCGGCGAGCAGCGCCGCGCGTTCGATTGCGTTCTCGAGCTCGCGGATGTTGCCGGGCCAGTTGTAACGAATCAGCAGCTTCTGCGCCTCGTTGTCGAGGCCGTCGAGGCGCTTCTTCAACTCGCTGGCAAAGCGGCGGATGAAGTGCATGGCCAGCGGCAGGATGTCGTCTTTGCGCTCGCGCAGTGGCGGCGTCTCGATCGAGACCACGTTCAGCCGATAGTAGAGATCTTCGCGGAAGTGTCCCGACGCGACCATCGCCGACAGGTCACGGTTGGTCGCGGCGATCAGCCGCACGTCGACGCGCAGCGTGCGCGTGCCGCCGAGGCGTTCGAATTCATGCTCCTGAAGCACGCGCAGGATCTTGGCCTGCGTGCTGGCGCTCATGTCGCCGATTTCGTCGAGGAACAAGGTGCCGCCGTCGGCCTGCTCGAAGCGGCCGATGCGCTGGCGGTCGGCGCCGGTGAAGGCGCCCTTCTCGTGGCCGAACAGCTCCGACTCGAGCAGGTTCTCCTGCAGCGCCGCGCAGTTCACCTTGACGAAGTTCCGCGACGCGCGCAGCGAGTTGTGATGGGTGGCGCCGGCGATCAGCTCCTTGCCGGTGCCGGTTTCACCGCGGATCAGCACCGTCGAATTGCTCTTGGCCACCTTCTTGACGACCGCCAGCACCCGCTGCAGCGACTCGCTGCCGCCGACGATGCGGTCGAAGTCGTAGTTCTCCTGGCGTTCGTTGCGGAGGTAGTCGAGCTCGTTGCGCAGGCGCTTCAGCTCCAGCGCCTTCTCGACCTTCACTTCCATTTCCTCGAGCTCGAACGGCTTCTGCACGTAGTCGAACGCGCCGTGCTTCATCGCCTCCACCGCGGTGGTCACCGACCCGAACGCGGTCATCAGGATCACCGACGCCGAGGGATGCAGCTGCTTGGTCGTGCGCAGCACGTCGAGGCCGTCCGAGCCGCCCATCTTGAGGTCGCTGACCACCACGTCGAAGTAGCCCTCGTGCAGGCGCTCGAGCGCGGCGTTGCCGTTGGGCGCCTCTTCGACTTCGTGCCCGGCCGCGGTCAGCGACAGCGCCAGGCCCCGCCGCAGGGCGTCGTGATCGTCGGCAACGAGAATGCGAGCCATGTGCGTGGTCTCCGTCTGCGCGTTAGTGGTGCGTGCCGTGCTTGGGTGATTCCACCGGCAGCGTGAGCCGGAACCGCGTCCCGCGCCCGTCAGCGGTGGACATGTCGATGCGGCCGTCGTGGGCGTCGACGATCTTGCGGACGATGGCGAGCCCGAGGCCGGAGCCCTGGGCCTTGGTCGTGAAGAACGGGTTGAAGATCTTGTCGGCGACCTCGGCCGTCATGCCCGGCCCGTCGTCCGAAATCTCCAGCACCACCGAGTCCACGGCCTGGTGGCCGTCCGGCATCAGCGCGCCTTCGGCGGCGGTGCGCGCCACCGACGCGGAAATCAGGATGCGGCCGCGGCCTTCGAGCGCCTCGTAGGCGTTGATCAGGAGGTTGGCGAACACCTGCGTGAGCTGGTGCTGGTCGGCGCCGACCAGCGGCAGGTCGTCCGGCAGCACGGTGTCGACGAGAATGCTGCCGCGCGTGGCCTTGCCGTCGGCCATGACCACGGCGCTCGCCAGCGCGTCGGCGAGGCACGTGCGATCCACCTGCAGCCGCACCGGGCGCACGAACGCCAGCACCTCCTGCACGATCGAATTGGCGAGCTTGGCCTCGCCGATGATGTCGTTCACCAGCGACTGCACGTCCTCGTTCTGCGGCGCCTTGCGCCGGAGCAGGCCGGCCAGCACCTCGATGCCGGCGAGCGGGTTCTTGATCTCGTGCGCCATCACCGCGGCCATCTCGCCGACCGCGGCCAGCCGGTCGCGCAAGCGCTCGCGTTCTTCGACCTGCTCGACGTGCGTGAGGTCCTTGAAGAACAGGGCGGCGCCCACGGCCTCGCCCTTCTCGTCGCGCACGAGCGACAGCGTGTAGCCGATCACCGTGTCGGTGGACTTGAGCCGCAGCTCGGCGCGGTTGGGAAGCGCCGCCATTTCGAAGGCGCCGCCGAGCACGCGGACGATGTCGGGGTGGTCGTGGAGGACGTCGGCGTAGGGACGGCCGACAAGGGTGGGGCCCGGCGCCAGCCTGAACAGGCGGCAGGCCTCGTCGTTGATCAGCACCACGCTGCCGTCACGCGCAATGGTGAGCACGCCATTGCGCATGTTTCCCACCATGTGGCGGAAGAACACGTCGGTGTGCCGCGAGGTGTTCGCTGGACGTTTCGCCATGTGCATGGGGCCGGCCCAGGCGTGAGCAAAGCCCGTGCCCCGAGCCAGCCACGCTCTAAGTCGTTGCGATTACAGAATTTGGATTATTACCTAGATCGGAGCAATCTGACAAAAATGTAATCAGATTACGAATTTTGCAGATCCGAGAATTGCTCAGCTTCGCCCTGAAGCATTTCCCATTGGCTCAGGAGCTCGCCAACCTCCCACATCAGCGCCTGGTGCTGGGCCAGCACGGGCTTGGACGCTTCGTGGTCGCTGTAGAAGTCGGCCGCCGACATCTTCTGCTCCACCTCTTTGATCGCCCGCTCGCGGTCGGCGATGCGCGATTCGAGGTCGGCCACGCGATCTTTGAGGGTCTTGAAGGACCGCTCGCGCTTCTTCTTCTCGACGTTGTCGCGTTTGCGATCTTCGTAGGTCTGTTCAACTTTCGGCGCGATCTTGACCACCGTGTTGGCGTCCGCCTTCGCTCGCTCAGCACTCTCGGGCGAGCTCCGGCGAGACCTCGCCGTAGCGGCCTCCGGCCGCGTAGGCGGGCCTTGTTCCTTGCTCCAGAGAAACGCTTCGTACGTCCCCGGGTACAGCGTCGCCTTGCCGCCCCCCACCTCGACGATCTTGGTCGCCAGCCGCTCGACGAAGTAGCGATCGTGCGACACGAAGATCAGCGTGCCGCCGTAGTCGGCCAGCGCGTCGAGCAGCACTTCCTTCGAGTCGATGTCGAGGTGGTTGGTCGGCTCGTCGAGCAGCAGCGTGTTGGACGGCCGCAGCAGCATGCGCGCCACCGCCAGCCGCGTCCGCTCGCCGCCCGACAACACGCCCGCCTTCTTGTAGACGTCGTCGCCGGAGAAGAGAAAGCCGCCGAGGATGTTGCGGATGGCCGGCACCATGGTCTGCGGCGAGCCGGCCGACAGCGTTTCGTAGACGGTGAGGGTGGGATCGAGGCGCGTGGCTTCGTCCTGGGCGAAGTACTGCATCACCACCTGGTGGCCTTCGGTGCGCACGCCGGCGTCGGGCGCTTCCTCGCCCGACAGCATGCGCATCAGCGTGGACTTGCCGGCGCCGTTGTGGCCGACCAGCGCAATGCGGTCGCCGCGCTCGATGTGCAGGCTCACACCGTCCAGAACCACCTTGTCGCCGTAGGCCTTGCGCACGTGCTTCAGCTCCTGCACCATGCGGCCGCTCTTGGCCGAGGCCGGGAACTGGAAGTGGATGCGCTTGCGCTCGGGCGGCACTTCGATGCGGACCACCTTCTCGAGCATCTTGATGCGGCTCTGCACCTGTGCCGCCTTGGTGGCCTGGTAGCGGAAGCGGTTGATGAAGTCCTCGACGCGCTGGACTTCCTCGTCCTGCCGCCGCTTGGCGTCGCGCAGCCGCTCGAGGCGCGCGTCGCGCTCCTCGAGGTACTTCGAGTAGTTGCAGTGGTAGTCGGTGATCGTGCGGAGCGAGAGGTCGGCGATGTGCGAGACCACCGCGTCGAGGAAGTAGCGGTCGTGCGACACCAGGATCACGGCGCCCGGGTAGGCGACGAGATACTCCTCGAGCCAGTTGCGCGCGTCGAGGTCGAGGTGGTTGGTCGGCTCGTCCAGCAGCAACAGGTCGGGCGCGCTCAACAGCAGCTTGGCCAGCGCCAGCCGCATCTGCCATCCGCCCGACAGGTGATCGGTCAGCTGCTCCTGCGCCTCGGCCTCGAAGCCCAGGCCGCGCAGCACCGTGGCGACCTTCAGTTCGATCTGGTAGCCGTCCCTCAGGCGGAACTGGTCCTGCACTTCGCTGTAGCGATGGAGCAGCGCGTCGTGTTCCGGCGCGGCGAGGGTGGTGTCGCCCAGTCGCTCCTCGATCGCGTGCATCTCGGCTTTCAGATCCAGCAGCGGCTTGAGGGCGAGGCTGGCCTCCGCGGTGACCGTGCGGCCGCTGTGCGACAGCCCGTCCTGCGGCAGGTAGCCGAAGGTCAGCGCGTTGGGTTTCTGGATGAAACCGGCGTCGGGCTCGTCGAAGCCGGCGAGCATCTTGAGCAGGGTGGTCTTGCCGGCGCCGTTCGGGCCGCACAGGCCGACGCGATCGTGATCGCCGACCTGCCAGGTCACGTGTTCGAGCAGGGTCTTCTCGCCGAACGATTTCGTGACGTCTTGCAGTTGAATCATGGGAAGCGGAAAAGGGGACGGACGTCCCCTTTTCTATTCGCCGAGCGCGCGCGCCGCGGCCGCGAGCACTTGCGGCACGCGGAACGGTTTGGTCAGGTAGCCCGCCACACCCAGGTTGACCGCCTCGATGGCGCTCGACTCGGTGGAGAAGCCCGTGATGATGATGACCGGGATGTCGGCCTTCAGGCGCTTGGCTTCGCGGATCAGCGTCAGGCCGTCCATGCCGGGCATCTTGAGGTCGGCAATCAGCAGGTCGTAGTGCCCGAGGCGCAGGCGCTCGAGCGCCGCCCGGCCATCCGGCGCCGTGTCCACGTCGTATTCCGCGAGCGCCAGGGTCTTGGCCAGCAACTCACGGATGCTTGATTCGTCGTCCACCACCAGCACGCGCGAGCGGCCTTCGCGGGCCGGCGGCCGGTCGGACACGGCCACCTGCGGAACCCGCTCGCCGCGGGGGCGCTGGGTGTCGAGCCAGGCGTCGATGTCGCGTTTGCGGAACCGCCACTGGCGTCCCACCCGGACAGCCGGGATCTTGCCGGCCTTAATCAGGCGGTAAACCGTGCGGAGGTTGACCTGGAGATACTCCAGGACTTCTTCGGTTGTGAGGAAGATTTCGTCGTTTGGAAAGTTAACGCCCACTAAGTGTCTCTGGAACCGGTATCTTACCCCAATAGGACGCCTTGGCCCGCCGAAGCCTTGGCGAAGGCGGCCGTTGCCGACTTTCGGAGCCGTCCCGCCGTCTTAGACAATAGCAAGCGAGAGAGATTGGCCAAACGTTTCGCATGGTAGCGACAGACGAGGAGCTCGTTGCCCGGTCCATGGCCGGCGACGCCGAGAGCTTCAACCAGCTGGTTTTGCGCTGGGAACGGCCGATCTATGCCTTGGCGTATCGCGTCATCGGCCGCGACGAAGACGCCCGGGACGTGGCTCAGGAGACCTTTCTCCGGGCCTTCCGGGCCCTGCCCGGGTTCAAAGGCCAGGCGAAATTTTCCTCCTGGCTGTACAGAATCGCCCTGAACCTGTGCCGGGACTGGATCCGGCGGAAGAAGCGGACCCCGGTCGTTGACCTGCCCGAAGGGGCCGACGTCATCGAAATGGCGGCCGAGCAGGGGCCGGTCGAGTCGATCGAAGACCTGGTGTCGCGGCACGAAATGAGCCGCATCGTGGCCGAGGGCATGGAACTGCTGCCGGAAGAGCAGCGCACCGCCATCGTGCTGAAGGAGTACCACGGCCTGACGTTTCAGGAGATTGCCGACTTGCAGGGGTGCCCGCTGAGCACCGTCAAGACGCGGTTGTACCAAGGCTTGAGCGTGCTGCGTAAGCACCTGGAGAGCCGCGGGATGACCAGTTTTCAGAGTGGAAGAGCATCATGAGCCTCATGTTCGCCTGTGACAAGGGCGCCCTGGTCGCCTACCTCTACGACGAGGTGGGCGCCCCGGAACGCCTGAAGTTCGAGAATCACCTGCGCGAGTGCGCCGCCTGCGCCGCCGAGGTCGCCGCGCTGTCGGGCGTGCGAACCGAGTTGTCGCAGTGGGCGCCGCCCGACGCCGAACTCGGCTTCACCATCGCCCAGAAGTCCGTGGCCTCGAAGCCGGCCGACGTGCTTCGCCCCGCGCAGTGGTGGAACACGGTACCGGCGTGGGCGCAAGCCGCGGCGGCCGTGCTGGTGCTGGCGGTGGGCGCCGCGATCGCCAACGTCCAGGTCAGGTCGGGGCCGGACGGGTTTGTCGTGTCTACCGGCTGGATGAGCCCGGCCGGGGCCACGTCCACGGCTGGCGCGCCGCCGGCGGCCGCCGCGGTGGCCCCCGACGAGCAGTGGAAGACCGCGCTTATCAGCCTCGAGCAGCAACTGCGTGAAGAAATCCGCGCGACCCGGGAGACCGGAACGGTCCGCGCGGCGTCGAGATCAGAAGCGGACGGTGCCACCCTGACGCGCGTGCGCGAGCTGCTCGAAGCGAGCGAGACGCGGCAGAAGCGCGAGCTGGCGCTGCGCGTGACCCAGCTCACGCGCGACATGGACATCCAGCGCCGCGTCGACCTGCTGCGCGTCGAACAGGCCATTGGCCACACCGGCGTGGAGATGGCGAAGCAACGGCAGCAGTTGAATTACGTGCTGCGGGCGTCAACGACGCCGCAGCAATAGCGGTACGAATGCAGAGTCGGTAGAACAAACATCATGAAGAAGCAGATCAGCACGTGGATCGTCCTGTCGGCCCTGGTCGTGGCGGTTCCGGCCGCGGCGCAGGAGGCGGCGACGGCGAAGCCGGTGAACATGAACGACATGCGCCATCACATCTACGTGATGGAAGGCGCGCTCGCGCGGGCCGTCGACTACGGCGCCAAGGCGCTGAACCGGGACATCCTGGCCGTGATGCCGGGCGTCTTCATCCTGGCCGGCGAGGCACAGGCCCGGGGCGTCTACCTGGATGGCTACGGGGTCTACTTCGACGTGCAGGTGCCGATGATGCGGCAGAGCATGATGTGGAGCCTGCGCACGATGATCGACCAGGACAACTCCGCCACGCAGGGCGCCATCAGCGACATCCGCAAGATCGCCCAGTCCACCATCACCGATCCGACCTCGCGGGCGGCGCTCGAGCGCTCCCTCAAGCAACTGGAAACGCAGGCGGTCCCGAACACCGCCTACCCGCGCTCCGCCAACCCCGGCAATCCGACCGTGTCGCCGGGCGTCGTGATCCCGGACAGCTCCGCCGGGGGCGTCGGCGCCGCGACCGCGGCCGGCGTGGCGCCGGCGCCGCGGCCTCCCGCCGGCGATCGGGCGTGGGCGCAGGATCCGAATCGCGCCTACACCGAGGCCGTGACGCGGGCGCTCGTGGACGCCATCATCGACTACAGCACACCAATGGCGATCGGACCCGACCAGTGGCTCACCGTGTCGGCCCGCGACAACGAAGGCCGCGACACCCTGGCGCCGCAGGACCCCCTCGAGGAAGTGGTGACGATGATCTACCGGATCAAGGGCGCCGACCTCATCGCCTATCGCGCCGGCAGGATCGACCGCGACGAAGCGCGCAAGCGCGTCCAGGTCAGCCAGTTCTAAGGGAGTGTCCGCGCCACTAAAGGAACCTTCTCCGGGCGCCGGTGTCTTAGAATAGCGAAGGCGGGCGGATCCGCCGCGACACCCATGGAAACCAAAACCCCGCGCGTCCCGGTGCTCACCCTCATTGGTGGCTTGCTCGCCTTCGCCGCGATCGTGGCGGGTGTGGTCACCCTGTCGTCCTACGGCTGCGGCGCGTCGGTGGACGCCGTCGCCGCGCTCGAACCGGTGGACGTGGTCACCGGCTGGTTCGACGATGGGATCATCGAGGGCGGGAAGAACAAGCTGGTGCCGAGCGTCACGCTGAAGCTCCGCAACAAGACCACCGAAGAACTCAAGTCCATCCAGATCAACGCCATCTTCCGCCGCGTCGGCGAGAAGGAAATGTGGGGCGAGTACTACGGTTGGGCCGTTCCCCGCGAGCCGGTGCTCGCCGGCGGCGCCGAAACCGGTGCCCTCGTCATGCACTCGACCCTCGGCTACACCGGCACGCAGCCCCGCATGCAGATGCTCCAGAACAAGGAGTTCATGGACGCCAAGGTGGAGATCTTCCTCAAGCAGGGCTCGAAGGTGTGGGCCAAGCTGGCGGAGTATCCGATTCAGCGCCAGTTGCTGACGCGGTAAAGGAACCGCGCCTCGCCCGCGTATAATCCCGCGATGGCGAGCCCCGCTGCTGCTTCCTCACTCGAACGCCGCCTCGGTCCGCTTGACGCGGCGGCGATCATCGTCTCCAACGTCATCGGCGGCGGCATCCTCTTCACCCCTCCCCTCATCGCGGCGGGCGTGCCCAACCCGTGGTTGTTCCTCGGCATCTGGATCGCCGGCGGCGCGCTGGCGTTCTGTGGCGCCACCGCCTACGCGGAACTGGCGGCGCTGCGGCCTAGGGCCGGCGGCGAGTACGTCTACCTGCGCGCCGCCTACGGCAACCTCGCCGGCTTCCTGACCGGCTGGGTGTCCTTCGTCGCCGGCTTTGCCGGCGCCATTGCCGCCACCTCGGTTGTTCTCGTCTTCTACCTGGATCGCTTCTTCCCGGGCGCCGCCGATCACACGCCGTTCTTCGTCATTCCCATTCCCGGCTTCCCGCTGACCGTGTCGCGGCGCACGCTCGTCGCCATCGCCGCGGTCGTGGCGTTGTCGTACGTGCACTACCGCGGCGTCGGCCCCGGCCGCCTGCTGATGAACTTCCTGGCCGTGCTCAAGGTGTCGGCGTTGATGATCTTCATCGCCGCCGGCTTCTCGATCGGCGCGGGCTCCACCGCCAACCTGCAACAGGTGGCCGGCCCGGTTGCCGCGTCGTCCTGGATGCTGGCGTTGCTCGCCGTGATGTTCACCTACTCGGGGTGGAACGCCGCGTCGTACATGGCGGAAGAGATCCGCGACCCCGGCCGCAACGTGCCCAAGGCGCTGGCCCTGGGCACCGGCGCGGTGATCGTGATCTACGTGCTGCTGAACACGCTGTACCTCTATGTCATGCCGGTTGGTGAACTGGCCAAGGTGCAGAGCAGCGTGCTCGACGTGGTGGCCGACAAGGTGCTGGGCTCCGCGGCCGGCAACATCATGGGCGTGGTCTCGATCATCAGCCTGCTGGCGAGCGTCAGCGCGAACATTTTCGCCGGGCCGCGCGTGTACTACGCGATGGCGCGCGACAGCGTCTTCTTCCCGGCCGCCGCCAAGGTCCACCCGGTCTACCGCACGCCGTCGGTCGCGATCATCGCGCAGGCGATCTGGGCCAGCATCCTGATCATGTGGGGCGGGGCCGATACCCTGACGACCTATACCGGCTTTGCGGTCACGCTGTTTTCCACCATCGCGGTCGCCGCCGTCTTCGTGCTGCGCAACCGCGAACCGAACGCCGAGCGCCCGTTCAGCGCCTGGGGGTATCCGTTCACGCCGGCCCTGTTCGTGATCGTCGGCACCGCCACCGTGATCAACGGCGTCTTCTCGGCGCCCTATACCACGCTGGCCGGTCTTGCCGTGATGGCCGCCGGCATCCCGCTGTATCTCTACTTCGGGCGGAAGCGCTCGACCTAGACCGGAGAGCAAGAGACAGCAAGACCAGGAGTCCGCCTGATCCGTCAAGCCAGCAGTTCGGCCAGGGCCCTCAGCAACTGCTCGCGGCTGAACGGCTTCTGGAGAAAACGCGTGTGGGGCTCCGCCTGGTAGTGAAGAGGGAGGTGGCCGTCGGTGTAGCCGGACATCAACAACGCCTTCATGTGCGGGTAGTGGAGGCGAGCCGCCTCGATGAAGGCCGGACCGCTGGTCTGAGGCAACACGACATCGCTGACGATGAGGTCGAAGGCGGCGGCGGTTGACTTGAGCACGGCGAGGCCTTCGTTGCCGTCTCCGGCGGTCACCACGTCAAACCCGGCCGCGGTCAGGAATTCGGCAACCAGCTCGCGCACCGGCTCTTCGTCTTCGACCAGGAGCACGCGGCCGTGTCCGCGGGGAACGGGCCCCAGCGGTTCGTTGACCGCCGCCTCCACGGGCCGCTCGCCGGTGGCCGGCAGCATGATGGTGACCGTCGCACCCGCGCCCGGCGCGCTCTCGAGCCAGATGTATCCACCGCTCTGCTTGACGATGCCGTAGACCGTGGACAGGCCGAGGCCGGTGCCCTTTGCCGGATCCTTCGTCGAGAAGAACGGCTCGAAGGCCTTGCTGACGGTGGCAGCATCCATGCCGATGCCGGTGTCACGCACGGTCAGCGAAACGTAGTGGCCTGGTGGCGCGAATGCCGCCGACGATCCGACCTGGAATGGCTCAGGGAGGAACACGTTGGCGGTTTCGATCCCGAGCGACCCACCCTCCGGCATCGCATCCCGCGCGTTGACCACGAGGTTCAGCAGCACCTGCTCCATCTGGCTGGGGTCGACCTTCACCGGGTACAACTCGTGTGCCGGCCGGATCACCATCCGGATGTCCTCGCCGATGACACGCGACAGCATCCGCTCGGTGGCTTCGAGTGCCCTGTTCAGATCGACGATCTCCGGCTGCAGCACCTGGCGCCGGCTGAACGCCAGGAGCTGGCGGGTGAGCGCCGCGGCCCGATCGACGGTCTCCTTGAGGCCGACCAGGTGCCGGCGGCGAGGCGCCGCATCCTCGCCGTCGAGCAGCCGTTCGGCGTATCCGCCAATGACCATGAGGAGGTTGTTGAAATCGTGGGCGATCCCGCCGGCGAGGCGGCCCACCGCGTCCTGCTTCTGCACCCGATGGAGCTGCCGCGCCAGCTCGCGGTTCTCCTCGACGGCGCGCTGCGCCAACCGCCGCTCGGTCGCGTCCCTGATGATGGCAATGACGCGCAGTGACTTGCCCGACCCGAGCGGGCTCAACCCGACCTCGACCGGGAACGTCGTCCCGTCGGACCGTAACCCGATCAGTTCGGCCCGCTCTCCCATCGGTCTCAACTGTGGATGTTCGGCGAACGCCTCGCGCGCGGCGACGTGCGCGAGGCGCGCGCGCCCGGGCATCAGGATTTCAACTGGTTGATTGATGAGGTCCGCCGGTGCGTATCCGAACAGCTGCCCACAAGCCTGGTTCGCCAGCATGATGCAGCCGTGCGCATCGGTGACGAGCACGCCGTCGGCGGTCGCGTCGAACAACTCGCGAAAGTCTTGCGTCCCGGCAATGTGGCCCGCTTCGCGGTGATTGAGACCGACGCGACGGATGGCGAATCCCGCCGTCGCGCACAACTGCCGGGGGTTGACCGGCTTGATCAGATACGCGAACGGGCCGACGGCTGCTGCCCGAGCCATCGTCTCCGGGTCGGCGGCACCGGTGACAAACAGGACCGGCGTGCGGCGGCGGCCGTTCAGTGCCACCGCCAACGCGATGCCATCGATCGCGCCTTGGAGGCCGATGTCCAGCACGACGAGGTCGGGGTGCCGGACACCGGCGGCGACCAGGGCGTCGGCTCCGCTGGTCACCGTCACCGGTACCTCGAAGCCGCCGGCGACCAGAATGTCGCGGAACTCTCGCGCGATCAGCAGATCGTCCTCGACGACCAGCACGCGGCCTCGTGATTTCATCACCTCACCGTGTCACGTGAGGTTGCTCAGGCGGATGGCGACGGTCGTCCCCGGCGCGCCATCGACCGCGATCGTGCCGCCCGACTGTTCGACCAGGCTCTCGACCAGCTGCAACCCCATCGCCTGCTGCCGGCGCTCGGCGAGGTCCGGCGGCAGCCCGATGCCGTTGTCGGCAACAGTCAGCTGGAACGAGGCGCCGTCGCCGGACCGCGTGAGCGTCACCGTCACGTCTCCCGAGCCTTCCGGAAACGCATGCTCGAGGCTGTTCGAAATGAGCTCGTTGACGATCAGGCCGAGGCGGGTGGCGGTGTCAAATGACACGTCAACCCGCTCCAGATGGGTGTGAAACCGCACCAGGGCGGGATCGATGTCGTGGGTGTGTTGGATCTCCTCGATCAGCCGCCAGCCGTATTCCTGCAAGTTGACGCGGGCGGAGCCGAATTGCTGGAAGCCCTCGGGAGCGCGGCTCTCCGCCTGCCAGAGCAGGTCGTGGACCAGGGCCATGGCGCGTACCTGGTCTCGCGTCTTCTCGAGTGCGGCCGCCGCGTCCGGATCCGCGATCGTCGTCTTGCGAAGGTTGAGCAGGCTCGACATCACTTGCAGGTTGTTCTTGGTGCGGTGGTGAAGTTCCTTGCGCAGCAGGTTGCTGGTGTCGAGCAACGATCGGAGTTCGGCGTTTGCGTTCCGGCGTACCGAGACATCGCGGACGCTGGCGATGACGAGCAGTTCGTTGGGCGTGCGGAGGGGACTCAGGCTGACCTCGATGGCGAACTCGGAGCTGTCCTTGCGGCGGCCCATCAGGTCGCGTCCAGAGGCCATGACGCAGATCTTTGGCCGCGCTTCGTAGCGTTCGCGGCTCAACTGGTGCGGACCGCGCAGCGCCTCGGGCATGAGCACTTCGACCTCGACGCCGGTCAATTCGCCGGGCGCATAGCCGAACATGCCGGCCAGTTGCGTGTTCGCGAGCAACATGCGACCGGCTGAATCGACCACGGCAATGCCGTCCGGGACCGCATTGAGGACGCCTTCACAGGTGCGGGTGAGGGATTCGGTTGACTGCGAGTCTCTAGGGGGATTCGGCGCCGCCATGTCGAAACATCTGCCTCACAATGGTTCAATTCCGGCCAACAACGGGCCAGTAAAGGTCTTGTGAATCAATGAGTTACGAATTATTGTTCAAAACGCGGTGAGTCTGGCCCAACTGGCGGCGTCCGTCAAGCCCCAACGCGAAATCTAGCCGCGTCGTCGCGCCCATTCGATGAGCTCGCCCTGCGAATGGACGTCCAGCTTGCGATAGATGTTCTTGAGGTGATTGCGCACGGTGTGCGGGCTCAAGCTGACGGCTTGGGCGATCGTCGAGACCCGCGCGTTGTTGACCAGGCGGGTCATGATGTCGCGCTCCCTCCGCGTCAGGGTGGCGACATCAGGGTCGGACTGCCAGGAGGTGGTGGGTTCGACGCCGATCTCCCTGAGCACAGTCGCGATGTTCTGGAGGCCCGCTTCCATCGCCTCGCTGCGCTGCGAGGCGCGGGCCAACCGCGACCGCGCCACTGCCTTCCGGATGGCGAGCGTGGCAACACAGTGCAGTTGCCGGTCGTTGAACGGCTTGAGCACGTAGCCCATGACGTTGGTTGAGGCCACCCGCTCGAGCGTTGCGGCGTCGACATGTCCGGTCACGTAGACGATCGGGATGTCACCGCCGCTCGCGATCCGGGAAGCGACCTGAACACCGTCGAGATCGCCGCTCAGCCCGATGTCCATGATCACCAGGCTCGGCTTGTGACGCTCGATCTGTTCCAGTGCCTCGCGGCCAGACCCCGCCAGCCCAAGGACCGAGAAGCCAGCTCGCTGCAGACTCTGCTGCAGGTCCTTGGCGATGGCCCACTCGTCTTCCACGATCACGACGGTCGGATTGATTCTTTTCAATTGAGCCATGACACTCCGGGCGCCGCCGCGCGCGTGTACCGCCAGCCGCGACGCCGGCCCGTGTCGCGTGCTGACGTTGGCCGAACCAGGTGTTTCACGCAATTAGTCCACGACAGGCCAGGCAGACCGGTGCTTTGCCCCACCCTCAGTCAAGGCGCCCCGTGAGCAGTACATTGGATACCACACTCGCGGCGATCTTGTTCCACGGCGAGGCGCCGCCCCCGCGGCCGGCCGGTGCCGGGCGGGTGGTGTGAGACACTACGGAGATGGAGTCGACGTTTCACGCCACGACGATTCTGGCCGTGCGCCGGGACGATCGGGCGGTGCTCGCCGGAGACGGCCAGGTCACCCTCGGCAACACCGTCGTCAAGCAGAACGCCCGCAAGATCCGGCGCCTCTACAACGACAGCATCCTGGCCGGCTTTGCCGGGTCGGCCGCCGATTCCTTTGCGCTGTTCGCGCGGTTCGAGGCCAAGCTTGAGCAGTACCGCGGCAACCTCGAACGGTCGGCCGTCGAACTGGCCAAGGACTGGCGCACTGATCGCGCGCTGCGCCGCCTCGAGGCCATGCTGATCGTGCTCGACCAGAAGTCGATGTTCCTGCTGTCGGGCACCGGCGACCTGATCGAGCCGGATGAGCCGGTGATCGGCATCGGCTCCGGCGGCGCGTTCGCGCAGGCCGCCGCCAAGGCGCTCATGCGGCACACCGCCATGAGCCCGCGCGAGATTGCCGAGCGGTCGATGGTGATCGCCTCAGAAATCTGCATCTACACGAACAGCAACATCACCGTCGAAGAACTGTAAGCCCCCCGATGTCCATTCCCCTTCCCGAGCGCTCGTCCACGTTCATTGATTCGCTGACGCCACGCCAGATCGTGGCCGAGCTCGACAAGTACGTGGTCGGGCAGGCCAAGGCGAAGCGGGCCGTGGCCATCGCGCTGCGCAACCGGCTGCGACGGCAGAAGCTGCCGGCGGAGCTGGCCGAAGACGTGGCGCCCAAGAACATCCTGATGATCGGGCCGACCGGCGTCGGCAAGACCGAGATTGCGCGCCGCCTGGCGCGGCTGGCGCAATCGCCGTTCATCAAGGTCGAAGCCTCGAAGTTCACCGAGGTCGGCTACGTCGGCCGCGACGTCGAGTCGATGGTCCGCGACCTGGTGGAGCTGGCGGTCAGCATGGTCCGCGACGAGCGGATCGAGGAAGTGCGGGCCAAGGCCGAATTGAACACCGAGGAGCGGCTGCTGGACCTGCTGCTGCCGCCGCGCCCGGCCGCGCCCGACGAAGACCCCGGCCGCATTCGCGACGAGATGCACGACACCCGCCAGCGGATGCGCGAGCAGCTGCGCGAGGGCAAGCTCGACGAGCGGTTCGTCGAGATCGAGGTGCAGGAGAAGTCGTTCCCGTCGATCGAGTTGATCACCGGGTCGTCGATGGAGGAAGTCGGCGTCAACCTGCGCGACATGATGCCGGGGATGTTCCAGGGCCGCTCGAAGCGCCGGCGCGTGACGGTGGCCGACGCGCGCCAGCGGCTGAGCGGCGAGGAAGAGCAGAAGCTGATCGACATGGAGGCCGTCGCCGCGGCCGCGGTGGACCGCGTCGAGCAGGCCGGGATCATCTTCGTGGACGAGATCGACAAGATCGCCGGCCGCGAAGGCAGCCACGGTCCCGAGGTCAGCCGCGAGGGCGTGCAACGCGACATCCTGCCGATTGTCGAGGGCACTACCGTCAACACCAAGCACGGCATGGTCCGCACCGACCACATCCTGTTCATCGCCGCCGGCGCGTTTCACGTCTCGAAGCCGTCGGACTTGATCCCCGAGCTCCAGGGCCGCTTTCCGATCCGGGTCGAGCTCGAGGCGCTCGGGCAGGCCGAGTTCGTCCGCATCCTCACCGAGCCGAAGAGCGCGTTGATCAAGCAGTACGTCGCGCTGATGGCCACCGAGGGCGTGGACCTCAAGTTCACCGAAGACGGCGTCGCCACCATCGCGGAATTCGCCACCACCGTTAACGAGCGGACCGAGAACATCGGCGCCCGCCGCCTGCACACGGTGATGGAGCGGCTGCTCGACGAGGTGTCGTTCGACGCGCCAACCCTCGAGGACAAATCGATTACCATTGACGCGGCATACGTGCGCCGCATGCTCGCCGACATCGTCAAGAACGAAGACTTGTCCCGCTACATCCTGTGACCCCTTCGACTCGCGTCGCCGCGGTGCCACCGCGCCGACTCTCGCTCAGGGCAGGCCATTCGACTCGCGTCGCCGCGATGCCTTCGCGCCGGCGCTCGCTCAGGGCAGGCGCAGCCGCAGCGTTGATCGTGATCGTCGTGACCGCCGCGTGCGGCAAGAAGGGGCCGCCGCTGGCGCCCTTCGTGCGCGTGCCGGCGGCGGTCGCCGAGGTCGCCGTGCAGCGGCTGGGCGACCAGGTCTACGTTTCGTTCCCGGTGCCAAGCGCCAACGTTGACGGCCAGCAGCCGGCGGACATCGCCTCGCTCGAGGTCTACGCGATCACCGCCACCCGCCCGCCCGAGACCGACGAACAACGCAAGCTCGCCACGTTGATCGCCACGCTGCCGGTCCGCCCGATCATGCCGGAGCTGCCACCGGCCGCCGGTGGTGTCGAGGTGCCGCCGCTGCCGGCGCCGCCGGGCATCGATCGCGCCGCGCGCGCCGTGGTGAAAGAGACCCTCACTCCCGACCTGCACGTGGCGGTGGAGCTGCCGCTCCCCAAGGGCGCCGTGGCGCCGATCAAGGCGGCGGACGAAGAACCGGTGGCGGGCCCGTTGGTGGCGCCGGCCCCGGCGCAACAGCCGCGGCGCTACTACTTCGTGATCGGTGTGAGCCCGCGCGGGCGGAAGGCGCCGGCTTCGCCGCCGGTGCCGGTCCCGCTGGATGCGGCCAGCTCGGCGCCTGGCGCGCCGCAGGTCACCTTCACCGAGACGGCCATGACCATCAAGTGGTCGCCTTCACCGGACGCGCGCTCGGCGACGTTCGCCGAACCCATCGCGCCACTGGTGGTGCCCGTACCTGGCAATGCCTCGCCGGCCGCCCTCACCCCGCTGGCGCCGATCGCGCCGCTGCTGGTCGCGAAGTCATTGGGCTTCCAGTCCGAAGCCACGACCTATCACCTGTTCGAGGTGGCCGCTGCCGACGTTGCCGGCGATCCGTTCGCGATCACGGTGCCGGCGGCGCTCACGCCGCAGCCGCTCGCCGTCACCGAGTACGTGATCCCGAGCGTGACCTTCGGTGTGGAGCGCTGCTTCGTGGTGCGGCCGGTTGAACGCGTGGCCGGCGCCGTGGTGCAGGGGCCCGCATCACCCAGGACGTGCGTGACCCCGGCGGACACCTTCCCGCCTGCAGCGCCGCTGTCGCTGGCGGCGATTGTGGGGGAGGGCGTGATTAGCCTGATCTGGGAGCCCAATACCGAGAAGGACCTTGCCGGCTACCTGGTCTTGCGCGGGGACGCGCCCGGTGACACACTTCGAGCGATAACGCCGGAGCCGGTCGTGGGCACGACCTATCGCGACACCACCGCGCGCGCGGGCACGCGATACGTGTACGTCGTCGTGGCGGTTGACCGGGCCACGCCGCAGAATGTCAGCGCGCAGTCCAACCGGGTCGAAGAGACCGCGCGGTAATCACCAATCACGACCACACGAAGACGGGACGCATGGATCGCATTTATCGAGTGAAGCAGGGGATGGGCGGGCGCTACGCGGTGGAGCGCGGCGGCAACCTGTTCTGGTTGCGCGGCGACGTGTTCGGCACTTACGAACCGGGCGACGAAATTCCGGCCGGGTCGGCGCTGAAGTTCCTGGCGCCGGTGCAGCCGTCGATCGTGGTGTGCATCGGCCTGAACTACAAGGACCACGCCGCGGAGATGAAGAAGAAGCTCCCGGACGAGCCGCTGGTGTTCCTGAAGCCGGCGACGACGGTGATTGGCCCGGACGAGCCGATTCGGCTCCCCGGCTGGGCCGGCCGCATCGAGCACGAGGCCGAGATGGCGGTGGTGATCGGCAAGCGCGCCTCGCAGGTCAAGGCCGCCGACGCCATGGACTACATCCTCGGTGTGACGTGCTTGTGTGACGTCACCGCGCGCGAGTTGCAGGTCAACGACGTGCAGTACTCACGCGCCAAGGGCTTCGACACTTTCGCGCCCCTCGGCCCCTGCATCGCGGTCGGCCTCGACCCGTCAGCCCTCGAGATTGAAGGCTGGGTCAACGGCGAGCGGCGCCACCACTCGAACACCCGCGAGCTGATCTTCCCGGTGCCGTACCTGGTCGAGCACGTTTCCCGGTTCATGACCCTCCAGCCCGGTGACGTGATCACGACCGGCACCCCGTCAGGCGTGGGGCCGCTGGTGCCCGGCGATCGCATGATGGTCAAGGTCGAAGGCGTCGGCACGCTCAGCAACCCGTGTCAATGAACCCGATCGATCGGCTGCGGGAACGCGAACGCCTCGCCGAACTGGGCGGCGGCGAAGCGCGGCTGCAGAAGCAGCACGAGCAGGGCAAGCTGACCGCGCGCGAGCGCATGACGCGGCTGTTCGATCCCGGCACCTTCGAGGAAGTGGACAAGCTGGTCACGCACCGCTGCCAGGACTTCGGCATGGAGCAGCAGATCGTGCCGGGCGACGGCGTGGTCACCGGCCACGGCCGCATCCACGGCCGCGTCGCCTACGCCTTCGCGCAGGACTTCACCGTGTTCGGCGGCTCGCTCTCGGAGACCAACGCCGCGAAGATCTGCAAGGTGATGGACATGGCGGTGCGCAACGGCGCGCCGGTGATCGGCCTCAACGACTCCGGCGGCGCCCGCATCCAGGAAGGCGTGGTGTCGCTGGGCGGTTACTCCGACATCTTCCTGCGCAACACCCTGGCCTCCGGCGTGGTGCCGCAGATCTCCGCAATCATGGGCCCGTGCGCCGGCGGCGCCGTCTACTCGCCGGCCATCACCGACTTCATCGTGATGGTCAAGCAGACCAGCTACATGTTCGTGACCGGTCCCGACGTGATCAAGACCGTGACCCACGAGGACGTCAGCAAGGAAGACCTCGGCGGCGCGATGACGCACAACGAGAAGAGCGGCGTGGCGCACTTCGCGGTGGAAGACGACGCCGAATGCCTGGCGCTGATCCGCGAGCTGCTGTCGTTCATGCCCGGCAACAACCTGGACGACCCACCCCGCAAGCCGACCGACGACCCCGCCGACCGCGAAGACGACGCCCTCGACACGCTGGTGCCGGCCTCGCCCAACCAGCCCTACGACATGCTCGACCTCATCCACACCATTGCCGATGACGGCTACTTCCTCGAAGTGCATCAGCACTACGCGCGGAACATGCTGGTGGGGTTCGCGCGGCTCGGCGGCCGTCCGGTCGGCATCGTCGCCAATCAGCCGGCTTACCTCGCCGGCACGCTCGACATCAATGCCTCGGTGAAGGGCGCGCGCTTCGTCCGCTTCTGCGACGCCTTCAACATCCCGCTGATCACCTTCGAGGACGTGCCCGGCTTCCTGCCCGGCACCGTGCAGGAGTACGGCGGCATCATCCGCCACGGTGCCAAGCTGCTGTACGCGTTCGCGGAAGCGACGGTGCCGAAGATCACCGTGATCACGCGCAAGGCCTACGGCGGCGCTTACTGCGTGATGGCCAGCAAGCACCTCCGCACCGACTTCAACTACGCGTGGCCGAGCGCGGAGATTGCGGTGATGGGCGCCGAAGGCGCCGTCAACATCCTCTACAAACGCGAGATCGAGAAGGCCGCCGACCCGGCGGCGACGCGCGCGCAGAAGATCGCGGAGTTCCGCGAGCGGTTTGCCAGCCCGTACGTGGCCGCCGAACGCGGATACGTGGATGAAGTAATCCTGCCGAGGACGACGCGCGCCAAGCTCGTGCAGGCGCTCGCCACCCTCGATCACAAGCGCGACAAGAACCCGCCCAAAAAACATGGAAACATTCCGCTCTAGCCTCGTCCTTGCCATCGTCTTCGCCAGCCTGGCGTGCGCGCGGGCGTCCGAAGCGCCCACGCCGGCCACCGCGCCTCCTGACCGCGCCCCGAAAGCAGCCGTGCAGCAGGCAATCGACCACCTGTCGCCGGCCCGCGATTCGGTCGGCGCGCAGCCCAGGGCCTTCGCGTGGACCGCGGTCCCTGGTGCCGAGGGCTACGCGTTGCTGGTGGTGAACGAGGTGGACATGGAGATTTGGGAAGTGACGGTCCAGGCCACCACCATCGCCGTGCCGAAGGAGATCGTGCTCGACTCGGGCACCTACTTCTGGGCGGTGGCGGCGTTTCAGGGCGGCCGCCAGGTCGCGTATTCCGGCCGCGCGGCCTTTGTCGTCCTGAAGTAGCGCATGCGCTTTCGTCCGCACGCCGTCATCTTCGACATCGATGGCACCCTCGTTGACAACATGGCGCTGCACGCCGAGGCCTTCGCGGTCTTTGCGCAGCGCCATGGCCTGCCGCCGCTCACCGCCGACGATCGCGCCAAGCTCGACGGCCGGCGCAACAGCGAGATCTTTCCGATCCTGTTCGGCCGCGACGTGCCTCGCGACGAGTGGCAGGCCTACGAAGCGGAGAAGGAAGGCTTGTATCGCGAACTGTCACGCGGCCGGTTGCTGCCGGTGAAAGGCCTGCTGGCCCTGATCGCGCGACTCATCGCGGCGGCCATCCCGATGGCGCTGGCGACATCGGCGCCGGAGCCGAACGTCGTGCACACGCTCAACGAGCTGGACCTGACCGCCGCCTTCCCGCTGATCGTGCGCGGCGACCAGGTGCCGCGCGGCAAGCCGGCCCCCGACGTGTTCCTCGAGGCGGCGATCCAGCTCGCCGTGCCGCCGCCCAACTGCCTGGTGTTCGAAGACGCGCCCGTGGGGATTGTCGCGGCCCAGGCCGCCGGCATGCCGGTGGTGGCGCTGACCACCAGTTTCGACGCCGCGCACTTCGCGCGGCTGCAGCCGCCGCCCGCAGCGACCTGCGACGACTTCGACCTGTTTCTCGAACGTCACTTCGCGTAGGCCCGCCGCTCTCCGGCGGACCTCGGCCGCTCGATCCGTTCGTCCCGCCGTTCGCGGCCTGCCGGCTTCGCCGGCCGAACCTCGCCGCACGGCGATAACGCCGTAACTGATAGAATCGTAAGCGGTTCGGCCCGATGAAGAAGATCCTGATCGCCAATCGTGGCGAGATTGCTGTCCGTGTGATCCGTGCGTGCCGCGACATGGGCATTGCCACGGTCGCGGTTTATTCCGAATGCGATCGCGCCGCGCTGCACGTGCGCCTCGCCGACGAAGCCTGGCCGGTGGGGCCGAGCCCGCCGCGCGAGAGCTACCTGCGCATCGACAAAATCATCGACATCGCGAAGAAGTCGGGTGCCGATGCCGTGCATCCGGGCTACGGCTTCCTGGCCGAGAACGAGGATTTCGCGGCGGCGTGCCGCGATGCGGGCCTCGTGTTCATCGGCCCGTCGCCCGAAGCGATCACGCTGATGGGCAGCAAGACCGCCGCGCGCCAGGCCGCCATCAAGGCCGGCGTGCCGGTCGTGCCGGGCACCGAGGAACCGCTGGGCGATCAGACCTCCGACGCCGACGTGCTCGCCGTGGCCGAACGCATCGGCTACCCGCTGATGCTGAAGGCGGTGGCCGGTGGCGGCGGCAAGGGCATGCGCATGGTCGCCTCGCCCGCGGACCTGCCGGGCGCGTTGCGCGCGGCGCGCTCGGAAGCGCAGTCGGCCTTCGGCGACGGTGCCGTGTATCTCGAGCGCCGCATCCTCGCGCCGCGCCACATCGAAGTGCAGTTGCTCGGCGATCACCACGGCACCGTGCTGCCGTTCGTGGAGCGCGAGTGCTCGATCCAGCGCCGTCACCAGAAGGTGGTGGAAGAGAGCCCGTCGCTCGCGGTGTCGCCCGAGTTGCGGCGGCAGATGACGTCGGCGGCCGCCGCGGTGGCGCGGACGGTGGGCTACACCAACGCCGGCACGATCGAGTTCCTGCTCGATACCGACGGCTCGTTCTACTTCCTCGAGATGAACACGCGCCTCCAGGTCGAGCACCCGATCACGGAAATCGCGACGGGCGTGGACCTGGTGCAGTGGCAAATTCGCATCGCCCGCGGCGAGCGGCTCGACCTCGACCCGGAGTCGTTGCTGACGCCCACGGCGCATGCGATCGAGTGCCGCATCTACGCGGAGGACCCGGACAACGGGTTCCTGCCGTCGCCCGGCCGCATCCAGGGGCTGCGCGTGCCGCAGGGGCCGGGGGTGCGCGACGACAGTGGGGCGTACGAGGGCGGCGAGGTGCCGATCTTCTACGACCCGATGATCTCGAAGCTCATCACATGGGGCGACACCCGCGACCGCGCCCTGGCGCGGATGAAGCGCGCGCTGGCGGAATACGAAGTGCGGGGCATTCGCACCACCATCCCGTTCTTCCAGTGGATCCTGGAAGACGACGACTTCAAGGCCGGCCGCTTCGACACCACGTTTATCGATCGCAAGCTCGGCGCGCCCGGCTTCGGCCCGTTGCAGGCGATTGACGCCGATCACGAGGAACTGGCGATGATCGCCGCCGCCGTGCACATGTTCACGCGGCCCGCGGCGAACTCGTTGGCCTCGTCGGCGGCGCCGGTCAGCCACTGGAAACAGGCCGGCCGGGCGGAGGCGCTGCGATGACGTTCGAGGTTGCCGCCGGCAACGGCGTCCGCTCCGTGACCATCTCCCGCAAGGGGGCGCTACTGCACGTCGTGATCGGTGACCGCACCCACGTCGTCGATGCGAGGCGGGTCGGCGAACTCGCGCTGTCACTGCTCGTGCAACCACAGGATGCGTCGCAGCCGACCCGTAGCGTGGATGTGGCGCTGGCCGCGCAGCGCACCGCCGGCGACTTTGACGTGCACGTGGCGGGCCGGACCATCCCGGTGCAGGTCCGCGTGGCGGGCGGGTTCGGACGTCAGAAGAAGGCCGGCGCCGCCCACGGCACCGGCCCGCAGCGGATTGTCGCGCCGATGCCCGGCAAGATCGTCCGCGTGCTGGTGAAAGCGGGCGACCAGGTGACGGCGCGGCAGGGCCTGGTGGTGGTCGAGGCCATGAAGATGGAAAACGAGCTTCGCGCGGTCCGCGACGGGCGGGTCCGCGAGGTGTCGGTGGTCGAGGGGCAGTCGGTGGATGCGGGTGCGAGCCTGCTGGTCGTGGAATAGACACCGCGGATGACACGGATGGCGCAGATCAGCAGCCGGCTGCGTTCCGCATTCACGCGCGTTTATCGCCTGGCGCGGCGGTTCGTCGTCGTCATCGGCGTCACGATTGCCGTCGTCCTGGTGTCAACCCTGACCATCGACCTGGGGCCGGCGCTCAAGGCCCGGGCCGAGACCGCGGGCAGCAACTGGTTCGAGCGGAAGGTGACCATCGGCCGGCTGGGCGTGCACCTCGGGCGCGGCCGCTTTGTCGTCGAAGACCTGCGCATCGACGGCATGCTCCCGGGCGAGCCGCCCTGGCTGGTCGCCAGGCACATCGAGACGTCGATCACCTGGAGCGCGCTGTTCGGACGGGAGATCCTGCTCGACAACGTCGAGATGACCGACTGGCGCATGGTGGTCGAGTCGTTTCCCGACGGGCGGCAGACCTTTCCCCGCCTCACCGGACCGCCGCGGCCGCCGCGGACGGGACCGCGCCTGGTGGTGACCACGCTGCAGTATGTCCGCGCGCATCGCGGCGAGCTGGTGGTCAACGACTACGGTTCCGACTGGTTTGCCGTGGCGCCGAACCTGGACGTGACCGTCGCCAAGGCCGGCGACTACCGCGGCACGCTCAAGTTCGCCGGCGGCACCATCGCCATTCAGAAGTACGTGCCGATGTCGGCCAACCTGTCGTCGGCGTTCAGGCTGGTTGACGGCAAGGTCGTGTTCGACCGCATCGATCTGCTCACCGATGGCGCGGTGTCGCAGATCACGGGGACCGTGGATCCGGCGCAGTGGCCGGAGCAGTTGTATCAGGTCAAGTCGCGCATGCAGTTCCCGAAGATGCGCGAGATCTTCTTTGCCCACGACAGCTTCAGCCTGTCGGGCGAAGGCAGCTTCGCCGGGACGTTTCACATGTTCAAGGGCGGCCGCGAGCTGAAGGGCGACTTCACCAGCGCCGTCGCCGGCGTCAACGACTTGCGATTCCCCAACCTGGCCGGCTCGGTGGTCTGGGTGCGGGATCGGATGGAAGTGACGCGCGCGACCTCCGATTTCGCCGGCGGCCGGACGCGCTTTCGCTACGAGATGTCGCCGCTCGGCAATCCCGTGACGCCGGCGCGCGCGCAGTTCGACGCCGACTATACGGACGTTGACCTGACGGCCCTGACCGACTTCTACCAGATGCGCGGGCTGCGCGTGGCCGGCCGCGCCACCGGCAGCAACCAGATGGAATGGCCGCTCGGTCGCTTTGCCGAAGCGACGGGCGCCGGCGCGGTGACGTTCACCGCGCCGCCGGGCACGGCGCTGCAGGGACCGCAACTGCCAGCGGCCGCCGCCGCCGCCGCCCGCGAGCGGTACGCCATCCAGGGCCCGTTCAGCAATCACACGCCGCTGACGCCGCTCGCGGTGGCGGGGAGCCTCACCTACGCGTTTGATCCCGAAGCGATCCGCTTCGAGCCCAGCCAGGTCTTCACTGAAGACACCTACGTCGCGTTCGAAGGTGCCACCGCCTATGGCGATCGGTCGAAGATGCCCTTCCGCGTGACCAGCCGCAACTGGCAGGAAAGCGACCGCATGCTGGCCGGCATCATGACCGCGTTCGGCGCGACGACCAATGCGATTGCGGTGGACGGGGTCGGCCGGTTCGACGGCGTGTTGCTGGGCGCGTTCCGGCGTCCGCGTATCGAGGGCCGGTTGGTGGCATCGGAAATGCGCGCGTGGGACGTGAACTGGGGCGACATCGACGGCGACTTCGTGGTCGAGAACTCGTACGCCAACATCAGCCGCTCGGTGATTCGCTCGGGCTTGTCGCGGATGGACGTGACCGGGCAGTTCTCGCTGGGCTATCCGCGCGCCGATGGCGGCGAGGAGATGGACGCCCGCATCCGCGTGGCCGAGCGCCCCCTGGTTGACCTGCGCGAGGCGTTCGACCTCCAGGATTACGAGGTCGATGGTGCCCTGTCCGGCGACTTCCACGTCTACGGCCAGTACGAAGGACCGCACGGGTTCGGCCGCATGACAATCGCCCGCGGCATTGCCTACGACGAGCCGTTCGCCGAGGCCGAGGCCGCGCTGCGGTTCGAGGGCGCCGGCGTCCGCCTCGACGCGATCCAGATGCGCAAGGGCGGCGGCCTGGTCACCGCCGCCGCCTACGTCGGCTGGAACGGCACCTATTCGTTCAATGCCGCCGGGCGGGGGGTGGCCGTGGAGACACTGGCGCTGACCACGTTCCCGGGCTATCCGACGATCTTCGGCTCGCTCGACTTCAGCGTCGAGGGCACCGGGACCTTTGAGTTGCCGCGCTACGACGTGAAATTCAGCGCCCGCGACCTGTTCTTCGGCGACGAGGGCGTCGGTGAGATGACGGGCCGGCTGTCGATGCGCGGCCTGCTGATGACCTACGAGATGGAGGTCGCCTCCACGCGCATGGCGGTTTCGGGCACCGGCCGGGTGGAACTGAACGACGAGATGGACGCGGAGCTGTCGTTCCGGGTCAGCGACACCTCGCTCGATCCGTTCATCCGCGCGTTCCAGCCGACGTTCTCGCCGTTTACCTCCGCCATCGCCAGCGGCACCATCCGCGTGGTCGGCGAGCTCTACAACCCGGACGCGTTGCGCATCGACACCGCCGTCGAGCTCGTCGACCTGCGCCTCGTCGACTACCGCCTGCGCAATGCGGCGCCCATCCTGCTGAGCGTGGAGGGCCAGCGGCTGCAGGTGGACTCGCTGCGCCTGGTCGGTGACGGCACCGAGCTGGATGTGACCGGCACGGTCGATCTGCGCGATCAGTCGCTGGCGCTGCAGGCCAACGGCGCCGCCAACCTGGCCGTGCTCCAGGGCTTTGTCGCCGACGTGCGCAGCTCGGGCCGCGCCGAAGTCACCGCCCGCATCACTGGCACCGCGCGCGAGCCGGTGGTGGCCGGCAATGCGCTCCTGACCACCGGCCGCCTGCGCCAGTTTTCGTTCCCGCACGCGCTCGAAGACCTGAACGGCATTGTCACGTTTGACGGGACCGGCGTCCGGCTCGACGGCCTGACCGCGCGGCTCGGCGGCGGCCCGGTGCGGTTTGGCGGCCGCATCGGCCTGGCGGCGTACCAGCTGAGCGAGTTCGATGTCACCGTCACCGGCCTGGACATGCGGCTGCGCTATCCCGAGGGCATGCGGTCGCTGGTGGATGCGACGCTGGCGCTGCAGGGGCCGGCGGCGTCGCCGGTCGTCACCGGCACGGTGCTGGTCAAGAGCGCGAGCTGGACGCGTGGCATCGACACCTCGGGCGGCCTGTTCAGCGGCCTCACCGGCGGCGACGCGGCGCTGCCGGTCGTCGCCGGGCAACTGGCGGCCGCGCCGGCCTCCACCCTCCGGTTTGACGTGCGCCTGCTCGCGCCCGGGACCCTGCGCATCGACAACGACCAGGCGCGCATCGTCGCCAGCGCCGACCTCGCGCTGCGCGGCACGCTCGATCGCCCGCTGGTGTTCGGCCGCGCCGAGATCGTGCGCGGCGAGGTCGAGTTCGAAGGCCGGCGCTACGCGGTCACGCGCGGCAGCCTGGATTTCGCGAACCCCGATCGCATCCAGCCGTTCTTCGACATCGAGGCCGAGACCCGCGTGCGGGTGCCGCGCCAGACCTACCGCATCACCATGCGCATGGCCGGCACCACCGAGCGGCTGCAGCCGCAGTTCCAGTCGGATCCGCCGCTGCCGACGCTCGACATCCTGTCGCTGTTGTTCAGCGACCAGGCGCCCAGCGGCGACATGGAACTGGCGCGCCTGCAGCGGCCCAACGAGCAGGAGCAGCGGCTGGTCGAAGCCCGCGCGACGCGCGCCCTGACCGGCGCCCTGTCGGCCGAAGTGGGCCGGGTCGTCGAACAGACGTTCGGCGTTGACACCTTCCAGATCACGCCGCTCCTGAACGACCCGTACCAGCAGTCGGCGCGGGTCAACCTGAACCCGACCGCGCGCATCACCATCGGCAAGCGCATCTCGAACCGCATCTTCCTGACCTACGCGCGGAGCCTGTCGTCGGCCACCCACGACGAGATCATCCTGCTCGAGTTCGACGAGAGCGACACGCTGTCGTGGGTGCTGTCGCAGAACGAAGACCGCACCTACGCCATCGAAGTGCGCAAGAGGCACGCCTTCTGATGCGCCACCGCGCCGCGACCCTGGTTCTGGCGGCGGCGCTGCTGCTCGCCACCGCCGTCGGCGCCGCCCACGCCCAGCCCTACCTTGGGCGTACCGTCGCCGACGTCCGCGTCGAGGTGGCCGGGGTGATGCTCGTGGACCCGGCCGTGATCGAGCTGGTCGAGACGCGCATCGGCGAGCCGCTCACCATGATCAAGGTCCGCTCGACCATCGATCACCTCGTCGGGCTGGGACGCTTTGAAGACGTGCGCGTGTTCGCGTCGCCGTCGGACCAGGGCGTGACCGTGCGATGGCTGCTGACGCCGGTCCGTCGCATCGCGGCGGTCCGGATCACCGGCGATGCCCAGCTGCCCGAGCAGGGCATCCGCACCGAGCTGACCGATCGCTTCGGCGCGCTGCCATCCGCCAGCCGCGTGCCCGACATGGTCGCCGCCCTCGAGGCGTTCTACGCCGATCGCGGCTTTCGCCAGGCCTCGATCCTGCCGCGTCTCGAGGAGCAGGACCCACGGCCCGAGCGCGTCACGCTGCTGCTCGCCGTGAACGCCGGCGCCCGCGCCGCGATTCAGGCGGTGACCGTGGCGACCTCGCCGCTGATGCCCGAGGCCGACGTGCTCCGGCGCCTCAATCTCCAGGTTGGCCGCCCGTTCGACCGGGTGGCGCTCGACGCCCGCATTGCCGACTACGAAGAGGAACTCCGCGGGCTCGGCTACTACGAAGCGCGCGTGCGCCAGAGCCACGACTTTTCAGCCGATGGCACGGGCGTCACCGTGCTGCTCGGCGTCGAGCCCGGACCGCATGTGCGGGTGGTGTTCGAAGGGGATCCCCTGGAGGGCGACCGCGAGGCCCTCGTCCCGGTTCGCGCCGAACGATCGGTGGACCAGGACCTGCTCGAAGATGGGAGCCGCAACATCGAAGAGGCCCTTCGGCGCCAGGGTTTCCGCGCCGCGCAGGCGCCCTACGCGCGCCGCCAGGACGGCGATGACGTGGTCGTGACCTTCACCGTGACGAGAGGGCCGCAGCACCGCGTCGCCCTGGTCGATGTTTCGGGCCTGGCCGGCCTGGATCGCGCCGGCATCGCGCCGTTGCTGCTCGTGAGAGCGGGCGAGCCGTTCGTGGAAGCGCGCATGGGTGCCGTGGCGTCCGCCATCACGGAGCTGTACCGGGTCCGTGGCTTCTCGCAGGCGGCGGTGAAGCCGGCCATCCAGGTGTTGCCGGCCGAGACCCGCGGCGGCGCGTCGTTCCGGCCGGTCGAGGTCCGGTTCGAGATCCTGGAAGGGCCGCAGACCCTGGTCACCGAGGTCACGGTCGAGGGCGCCAAGGCCATTGCCCCGCAACAACTGGCGGCGCAGATGGCGCTGTCATCCGGCCGGCCGTTCTACCGCCCGCAACTGGCCGCCGACCGCGACGCCCTGCAGCGCGCCTACCGGAACCTGGGCTACCAGGGCGCGTCGGTCATCTCGCAGCTCGCGTTTGCCGACGAGCAGCGCCGCGTCGCCATCACCTGGACGATCGCCGAAGGCCCGCAGATCCTGGTGGACCACGTGCTGATCAAGGGCAACGATCGCGCCGGTGTTGACCTGATCCGCCGCGCGCTCACCATCAGCCCGGGCAGCCCGATGAGCGACGATGCGCTGATCGAGAGCCAGCGGCAGCTGGCGGCGACCGGCCTGTTCCGCCGCGTGCGGGTGACGGAACTGCCGCGCACCGGATCCAACACCCGTGACGTGCTGGTCGATCTCGAGGAAGCGCCGGCGACGACGGTCAGCTATGGCGGCGGTTTCGAAGTGGGCCGCATCACCCGCGAAGACGACTCGGGCCAGGCGGTGGACAAGCTGGACGTCGCGCCGCGCGGCTTCTTCGACATCAGCCGGCGCAACCTGTGGGGCAAGAACCGGTCGGTCACGCTGTTCGCGCGGGTGTCGCTCCGCCAGAGCGATCCGGGCGTGGACAACACCGATCCATCCAACACCGGCGGCTACGGCTTCAACGACTACCGCGGGCTATTCACGTTCCGCGAGCCGCGGGCCTTCGGGACCGCCGGCGACGCCCAGTTCACGGCGTTCGTGGAGCAAGGGCTGCGCTCGAGCTTCGACTTCAACCGCAAGGGCCTGACGGCCGACTACGCGAAGCGCTTCACCGCCTTCACGTTTACCGGCCGCTACACCTTCGATTACACCAGGCTGTTCAACGAGCGCATCGCCGCCGAGGATCAATTGCTGATCGATCGCCTGTTCCCGCAGGTCAAGCTGTCGAAGGTCTTCGGCTCGGTCCTCCGCGACTCACGGAATGACGTGCTCGATCCTCAACAGGGCTCGGTCGTCGGCGTTGACGCCTCGCTGGCCGCCAAGCGGATGGGATCGGAGGTCGGCTTCGTCAAGACCTTCGCGCAGGGCTTCATCTACCGCCGCCTGCCGGGCCGCGGCTTCGTGCTGGCCGCCGGCGCGCGCATCGGCGTCGCGGTCGGCTTCGCGCAGGCGGTGCCGCCGGTGTTCGAGATTGCCGGGACGCCGGAGGGCCCGGTGGCGCGCGGCGCGGCGCGCGCGGCGACATTCCCGACCGTCATCCGCGAGTTGCCGGCGAGCGAACGGTTCTTTGGCGGCGGTGACACCACGGTGCGCGGCTTCGCGCTGGACCGTCTCGGCACGCCACAGACCCTCGACCCGCAGGGCTTTCCGCAGGGCGGCAACGGCCTGGCCGTGTTCAACCTCGAGGCCCGGGCGCCGTATTGGAAGAACCTGCAGTTTGTGTGGTTCACCGACGCCGGCAACGTCTTCAAGCAGGCGTCCGACATCCGCCTGGATGAGTTGCGCGTGACCAGCGGCGTCGGCTTCCGCTATCGATCGCCGATCGGCCCGCTGCGCGTGGACTGGGGCTTCAAGATCAGCACGCGGTTGCTGCTCACCGGCGGACGAGAACGGTCCAACGTGTTGCACATTTCTTTGGGACAGGCCTTCTGATGCGCCGCCTGCTCACTCTGGTGTTCGTGGCCTGGACGGCGTCGGCCGCCGACGCGCTCGCGCAGCCCGGCGAGTTGATCGAGCGCACCCTCGCCATTGTCGGCACGCAGGTCATCACGCTGGGCGACGCGCGGGCCGCCGTGCGCCTGGGGTTGGTGGACGCCGCCCCGTCCGCCGATGCCGCGGGCATCACCCAGCCGCTCGTGGATCGCGAGTTGGTCCTGCGCGAAGTGCAGCGCTATGCGCCCCCGGCCCCGTCGGAAAGCGCGGTGGACGCGCGGCTGGATGACATCAGGAAGCGGGTCGCCGGTGCGGCCGAAATGGCGCGTGTGCTGGACGAGACGGGATTCACCGAGGCGCGCCTGCGGGCCTGGGTCCGCGACGACCTGCGGGCGGTCGCCTATCTCGCGCAGCGGTTCGCATCCGCGAGCACCCCGACCGACACCGAGATTTCGGCCGCCTATACCCGGCAGCGGGCCGAGTTCGACCGGGCGGGCACCACCTTCGAGCAGGCGGCGCCGATCCTGCGCGAACGGCTGGTCGTGTCACGCCGCCGCGAACTGATCGCCGACTGGGTGTCGGACCTTCGCCGCCGAACCGACGTCGTGATCCTGGTTCAATAGCTCACGGGGGTGAGGATGCTCCCGGAGAAAACGGCACCGCTTACGGTGCGGTCTATGAGCTCATCTCAACGGCTTTCTCCGGGAGCATCCTCACCCCCGTGAGCTGTCGGACACCATCGAGCCGTGATGTCACCGCAGAAACGCGCGCAGCAATTCGCCGCAGTTGAACAAGCTGTGGCTGACGATGGATGCCACGGCGCTCCCGCGCGTCAGGTAGATCGCGCCCCACGCCGCGCCCAGTGCGCCGGTGAGGATCGCCGCATCCCAGCCCTGCAGGGTGTGACCCAGCCCGAACGCCACGCTGGTGATCAGGAGTCCGGCCCCGGTGCTGCCGAGGTCGTGCGAGAACCGGTGCAGCAGGAACGCGCGCTGCAGTTCTTCGCGCAGGCCACCGGCCACAATCACCACGACCAGGAACGCGAGCAGGCCGGTCTGCGTGCCCAGCAGCCCTGCGAGCGGATTCTCCGGCACATTGCGGAGCGACGGCGCGACGGCGCGGATGACGAGCGTGAGGGCCAGCACCATCGCGACGACGAACGGCACCGACAGCAGGCCGACCACGGCCTCCTCGCCGGCCCGCCGGGTGCCGAAGAAGACCTGCCGCGGCTGTTCGCCATTCCTGATCAACAGCCACAGCATCAGCGCCACCAGCACCGCGGTGTCGCCGAGTGACAGCGCGAACACGAACGTGGCCGACAGCGAACCATTGGCGTTCAGCGGCGCGATGCCGGCGTCCTTCAGCGCCTCGCCCAGCATGATCTGCGTCGGGTATCCCGAGCACAGCACGATCTCGGCCCACGCGCGCCAGGGGCTGCGCAAGGGCGCGGGCGGCGCCGGCGGGGACGCCGGATTGGCGGTGGGTTCGGGTTCGGCTTCGGCTGCGGTTGGGGGGAGCACGGTGGTGGGTCTCGCTCTGGCCGATGGTACACTCGAAACAGTGGCTGAGCCGACTTCACATGCCGCCGAACGTGTCCTCGTCGTCGACGATGACCCTGCCACGCGCAGCGGGCTGACCGAACTGGTGCGGGCGTGGGGGTTCACCGCCGAGTCCGCGAGCGACGGCGCCGAGGCGCTGGAGCGGGTGACCGACTTCCGGCCCTCGATCATCGTCTCGGACATGGTGATGCCGAGAATGAGCGGGCTCGACCTGCTCAACGCCCTCAAGGGCGACGTCGAGCACATCAAGGTAATCCTGCTGACGGCGCAGGGCACCGTGGACACCGCCGTCGAGGCCGTCAAGGCCGGCGCCGAAGACTACCTGACCAAGCCGCTCGATCCGCACAAGCTGCAGCGGTTGCTCGAGCGGCTGGCGGAGATCAACCGGCAGAAGCGCGAGAACCAGGCGCTGCGGCGCCAGTTGAACGAGCGCGGGCGGTTCGGCCGCATCATCGGGCACAGCGCCTCGATGCGCGCCCTCTATCACGTGCTGGAACAGGCGGCGCCGACGCCGGCGTCGATGTTGCTGCTGGGCGAATCCGGCACCGGCAAGGAGCTGGTGGCGCAGACCATTCACCAGTTGAGCCCGCGCGCTGCGGCGCCGTTCATCGCCCTCAACTGCGCGGCGATTCCCGACACCCTGCTCGAGAGCGAGATCTTCGGCCACGAGCGGGGCGCGTTCACCGGCGCGACCGAGCGGCGGCTGGGCTGCTTCGAGCTGGCCGACCGCGGCACGCTGTTCCTCGACGAGATTGCGGAGATGACGCCGGCGACGCAGGTGAAGCTGCTGCGGGTGCTGCAGGAGCGGAAGTTCCGCCGCCTGGGCGGCCGCACCGAGCAGGAAGTGGACGTGCGGGTGATTGCCGCCACCAACGTCGATCCGGTGGTGGCCATCCGCGAGGGCCGGTTGCGCGAGGACTTGTACTACCGGCTCAACGTGTTCAGCATCGCGCTGCCGCCGCTCCGCCAGCGCAAGGACGACCTGCCGCTCCTGATCCAGGCGTTCATCGACGAGTTCAACACGCGCGATCACCGCTCCGTGAAGACCGTGGCGCCGGCCGCCATGCGGCTGCTCGAACAGTACGACTGGCCCGGCAACGTCCGCGAGCTCCGCAACGTGATCGAGCGGGCCACGATCCTGGCCCGCGGCGAGGTGATCGAACCGGCGCACCTGCCGGCGCTGGGCCCGGCCGCCGCCGCGCCGGGCCCGGCCAACGCCCTGACCATCGCGCCCGGGATGACCGTGGACGAGGCGGAGCAGAAGCTGATCATGGCGACGCTCGCTGCCGCCGGCGGCAACAAGACCCGGGCCGCCGAGATGCTGGGGATCAGCTTGAAGACCCTGCATAACAAGCTCAATCGTTTCAAAGAAAACCAGAATCCGCCCTCCTGATCGCCATGCGGTTCTCGATCAAGCAGAAGCAGGTGCTCGGCGTCACGGCGATGGTGGCGATGGTCGTCACCGCGCTCAGCCTGCTCCATCTGGTGACCCTGGCCAGCGTGCTGCTTCAAGAGAGCCGCGCCCGCGCCGAACTGCTCGCCAACGCGATCTACCAGCAAGCCAAGGAAGTCGTCACCAGCCGCGAGACCGCCGCCGGCGAACTGCGCTCGAGCCGCAACGTGCAGTCGGCACTCGAGGCTGCGTTCTATTCACAGGACGTGGTGGACGCGGTCATTGTCGACGGCTCGAGCACGGTGCTGGCATCGAGCGACCCCGCGCAGGTGGGGAAGACGGTGCCGGCGCGGGTGCCGCTCAACAACATCCTGGCCGCGAGCGGCCTGGGCCAGGTGCGGGCCGTGTATGCCACCCAGCAGACGCTCGAGTGGAGCCAGCCGGTGGCGCTGGGCGACGAGCCGTTCGGCGAGATCCGCATCGGCCTGTCAACGCTGCTGGTCCGCGACGACCTCAACGAGTCGCTGGCGCCGGCGGCGCTGGCCGCGGGCGTGTCGCTGCTGGTGGCGGTGGTCGTGGCGATGCTGCTGGCGCAACTGGTGTTGCGGCCGATGCATGTGATCCGGAGCAGCCTGACGCGCCTGGGCCGCGGCGACCTCGGCGCCTCGCTCGACCTGCGCGCCGACGAGGAACTGCGCGACCTGGGCGACGTCTTCGACCAGGTGAGCGCGCAACTGCGAGCCGCCTCGCCCGGCGGGCTCAAGCCGGCGCAACTGGCCGAGATGTCGCGCCGCATCACCCAGGTGGGCCGCCTGTTCACGGGCGTGGCGCACGAGATGAAGAACCCGCTCAACGCCATGACCATCCACGTCGAGCTGTTGCGCGCGAAGCTGGGCGCCACGAGCCCGGCCTCTCCGCACCTGGATGTCATCGCCGGCGAGATCCGCAAGCTCGACGATCGCATCCAGGGTTTCCTGAAGTTCGTGCGTCCCGAAGAGGTGTCGTTCGGCCCGGTGCGCGTCGCCCCGTTGATTGGCAACGTGCTGGCGGCGGTCAGGCCGGAGGCGGAGCAGGCGGGCGTGAGCGTGCACGCCGGGTGCACGGACGAGTCGCTGGTCGTGGAAGGGGACGCGGCGCAACTGCGCGACCTGTTCCTGAACCTGGCGCAGAACGCCATCCAGGCCATGCCCAAGGGCGGCCGGTTGTCGATTGTCTGCGCGGCGCTGACCGACCGCCGGGTGCGCATCCGCGTCGAAGATACCGGGGTCGGCATTCCCCCGGAGAACCTCGAGCGGATCTTCGAGCTCTACTTCACGACCAAGGAACGGGGATCAGGCATGGGGCTGGCGCTGGCGTTTCGCACCGTGCAGGTTCACAACGGGACGATCGACGTCGAGTCCACGGTCGGGGTCGGCACGGCCTTCATCGTCGTCTTGCCAGCTGCGTGAAGCTTGTTCCGCCGTAGCTGATGTGTGCCAGCGAAGCGGAGGCGGATACAATCGTGATGATGTATCGCGGTCGGCTCGTGTCCCTCGTCGTGCTGAGTGCGTCGCTGAGCGCGTGCGCGGCCAAGGCGCAGGTGCGCACCGAGGTGGAGATGCCGCTGCTCGACCCGCCGCCTCCGCCACCGCGGGTCGTCACCACCTACCAGGAAGAGCCGGAGCCGCCGGCGCCGGCGCCGGTGGTGGAGCCGGTGACGCCGGCCCGGCCTCCGGCGCGGCCCGCCAGGGCAGAGGCGAGGCCGGAGCCGCCCGCCACGCCGGAACCGGCCGCGGACGCCGCGAGGCCGGCCTCGCCACTGTCCCTGACGCTCACGCCGTCGCCGGGCACAGAGATGCAAACGGCCGCGGCGATTCGCGACCTGATCGCCAGGGCCGGTCGTGATTTATCGCGGGTGAACGCCGGCGCGCTCGACGCCGACGGCCGCGCGCAGTTCGAGACCGCCCGGCGATTCCTGCAGCAGGCCGAAGACGCCCTCAAGGCCCGCAACGTCGTGTTTGCGGGAAAACTCGCCGATAAGGCCGCCACCATGGCGTCCGTCCTGGTCCGCTAATCCGGTCACCTCGCCTCGGGTTTTGACATCTAATCTTTGGTTGACGCGGTTGCACGCCCTTGCACGGAGGGCGTTGTTTACATTGCGGAAAAACTTTCGTTAAGCGAAAATAAAACGAATGGAAGTTTTCTGGCCTGTTTCCGCGAGATATTGCGGACGACCTAAAAGAAAAGCGCAACATGTTGTGGGTTAAGAGCTTGACAACAAATAGTTACAGGCGCATATTTGGCTCCGCGCGCGAAGATGATTTTCAATCGTCAGGCACCTCCCGGCGCCAAACGATTGGGACCAGATCGCAGCCGATTTCGAGAAGAAAGAAAAGCGATTTAGAGACGTCAGACCGCGCGTACCACACCAATTTAGAAGAACCGTTCGCTTAGATAGGGCGTCTGCCCCATGGGGAGGGGTGTCGCCATTCGGAGGAAGAAGCATGCAGGAAGGCGCTTCCCAAAAGGGTCTGTCAGCGGCCACCGCAGGACAGACTGTTAGCTCATCGTCGGGCAACGTGGAACCGGCAGAGTCAACACGCAGCCGAAAGTCTCAGGCCTCCCCCGGCCTGGAGTTTCCGCGTTTTTTCACGGTCGCCGGCAGCGACCCGTTCGATCAAATCGAATGGGAAGTGCGCGACGCGATCATCGGCAGCGAAAAGGGCACCGTTGTCTTCGAGCAACGGGGAGTCGAGATCCCGAAATCGTGGTCGCAACAGGCGACCAACATCGTTGTCTCAAAATATTTCCGGGGCCACATTGGTTCGCCCGAGCGCGAGCGCTCGGTCAGGCAGCTCATCGGCCGTGTCGTCGACACGATTACCGAGTGGGCGCGCAAGCAGAAGTATTTCGCGTCTGACTCGGCGCTCTCGGCGTTCAGCGACGACCTCAAGTTCCTGCTGGTGAACCAGAAGGCGGCCTTCAACAGCCCCGTGTGGTTCAACTGCGGGTTCGAAAAGGCGCCGCAGTGCTCCGCGTGCTTCATCAACGCGGTTGACGACACCATGGATTCGATCCTCGGCCTGGCCAAGACCGAGGGCATGCTGTTCAAGTTCGGGTCGGGCACCGGCAGCAACCTCTCGGCGATCCGGTCATCGCGGGAACTGCTGGCCGGCGGCGGCACCGCCTCGGGGCCGGTGTCGTTCATGAAGGGCTTCGACGCCTTCGCCGGCGTGATCAAGTCGGGCGGCAAGACGCGCCGCGCCGCCAAGATGGTCATCCTCAACGCCGAGCACCCCGACATCGTCGACTTCATCAACTGCAAGGTGGATGAAGAGAAGAAGGCGTGGGCACTGATCGACGCCGGCTACGACGGCTCGTTCACCGGCACCGCCTACGGCTCGGTGTTCTTCCAGAACTCCAACAACTCCGTGCGCGTGACCGACGAGTTCATGCGCGCGGTGCTGGACGATGGCCTGTGGCAGACCAAGGCGGTGACCACGGGCGAGGTGATGGACACCTACCGCGCCCGCGACGTCATGCGCCTGATCGCCGAAGGCACGTGGGTGTGCGGCGACCCAGGCATGCAGTTCGACACCACC
>JBAZYO010000025.1 GCA_041659285.1 Vicinamibacterales bacterium
CTCCAGGCCAATCGTCACGTGGCGCAGTTCGTCCAGCACGCTGCGTGAGTCGGGATGCGGCTTCCATCCGAGCTTGTCGTCGGGGAACTGCGTGTCTTTCGCCATCGTCAGGATCTTGTTGTGCACGTTCTTCCACGAGTTCACGATCGTGGACTCGTAGGTCGCGGGGGGACGCGGGGCCTGCGCCATCGCGGCGCTGGATACCAGGAGACACGCCGCCAGCAGGGTCATTACCGGAATTCGCTTCATACCACCTCCAAAGTTACCGACCGGACGATTCTAGGCCGGGTCGGGTCCCGGCGCCGTGCGCGTCCGAGGATTACGCGGGCCGAACAATGTGACGGCCGGCAAGTATAGCGCTGGCACGCGTCTCGCATAGCTCCCCTGATGGAGGAATCATGCGATTCATCAATATGTACCTCGTCGGTTACTTCATCCTGATTGTCGGCCTCAGCCTGGGGCTGTGGCAGTCGGGTGTGCTCGGCAGCATCGCGCCGATCTGGATAGGAATTGGCGCCATTGTCGCCGTGGGCATCGGGATCATGATGGCGGTGTCGTCCGGCAAGCCCGCGGGCACAGCGGGAGCCCAGTGACCCGGGTGCGGCCGTGGAAGGCCGCGTGCGCGGTGGCGGCGATCGTGTCGGTGCTGGGCGGCTTCGCCGCACCCACTGTCGTGGCTGCCCCTGACGAGCAGGGCAACAAGAAGCCCGCTAAGGCCCAGAAAGACAACAAAGGGCGCGATAACGACGCGAACATCGTCGTGACCATCGACATGGATGGGCATCGGCGGGTGGTGCGCGAGTACGTCACTCGCGGGAACCTCCCTCCCGGCCTGGCCAAGCGGGAAGCGCTCCCTCCAGGATTGAGCAAGCAGTTGCGCGAAAAGGGCACCCTGCCTCCAGGGCTGCGCGCCCACCTGGTCCCGGTTCCCGCGGCGTGGAACAGCCGGCTGCCCGGCATTCCGGTCTACTACACGCGGTATTTCGTGGGCCGCGATCTCATCATCATCGACACGCGCAGCGACCTGATCGTGTCGCTCATCCGGGACCTGCTGGACTAGGCTCTTGACCCCCGGCTCTCGACGATGGCATCGTCGTCGAGAGGGACCCATGGTGATGATTCCTGGATTGCGGCAGTCGGTGAACGAATACCTGGCGGGCATCGAGGACCTCACGCGGCAGGAGCTGGTGTGGGGCGCAGTAGTGCAGGAACCATCTCCGTGGTTGCAGCACCAGGGCATCGTCACGCGCGCGGTCGTCCTCCTGGATCAGCACGTGCGCGAGCGGCGCGCAGGGCTGGTGTGCGTCTCGCCGATCGACGTCGTGCTCGACGAAGCGAGAGCGCTCGTGCTGCAGCCAGACGTGGTCTTTGTCTCCCACGAACGGGCCGGCATCCTCCGCAACCAGGTATGGGGCGCGCCGGATCTGGTGGTCGAAGTTGAATCGCCCGGCACGCGCCGCCGCGATCGCACGCTCAAGCTGCGGTGGTACCGGCAGTACGGGGTCCGGGAGTACTGGCTGATTGATCCGCAAGAAGCCGTGGTGACGGTGATGGCTCTCGACGGTGAGCGGGTGCGCCGGCGCCGGTTCCGGGGCCACCGCCGCCTGGTGTCGCCCCTGTTGCCCGGGTTCCACGAAACCGCCGCCACCTTCTTCGAATAAGGGCCTGACCCCAATCATCCCTCGGCCGACGGGCCGGTAGCCGAATCCCGCTCGGACTGTTGATATACATCCACGTATGTGGATGCGTTTGTATCAAACTCGTTTTCGAGGCACAATGCCGCGATGGCAACCCTGGCGGCCACCGACCTGCGTCCGCGCCGGCTGGTCATCGAGCACCTTTCCATCACCATTGAAGGCCGCGCCCTCGAGGACGTGCAGCTGGGCGGCTGGGTCTACGGCCCCGAGCTCGGCACCGCCCCGGTCGTGGTCATCGTCGGGGGCATCACCGCGTCGCCGTTTCCCTTCGGGGATGGGCAATCCGAAAGCGACGATGCGCGCGCGGCGTGGTGGCCGTCGCTCTGCGCGCCCGACCTGATCGATCCCGCGAAGCACACGGTGCTCTGCCCGTCGTGGCCCGGCAACGGCTCCACGTGGAAGGGCTTCGACGACCCGGGCGCGATGGAATCCCTCTCGATCGCCGGCCTGGCTGACCTGGTGGCGGCGTGGCTGGACGGCTGCGGCTGTTCCACGCCCGTGACCTGGGTGGGCGCCAGCCTTGGCGGCATGGTCGGCGTCGCGTTCGCTGCCCGTCATGCGGAACGCTGCGCGAAGCTGATTGCGATTTCCGGTGGCCTGCGCCCGGATGGCTGGGGCACCGCGACCCGCCACCTGCAGCGCGAGCTCGTGCGCGACGGGCTGCGCAACGGCGACGTCGCCACCGGCATGAGCCGCGCGCGGCAGCTCGGCATGCTCACCTATCGCGGCCGCGACGAGCTGGACACCCGCTTCGGCAAGCTGCTGCCCGGCCTCGATCGGCCGCCGGTCGCGGAGTACCTGGACCATCACGGCCAGCGGTTCGCGGAGCGCTTTCCGGTCAAGACCTTCCTGATGCTGAGCGAAGCCATCGACCGCGGCTGGCTTTCGGATCCGCAGGCCGTGCGCGAGGCCATCCAGCAGGTGAGCGCGGAAACCATCGTCGTCGGCGTGCCCGGCGACATGCTGTTTCCGTGGGCCTTGCAGGTGGAGCTGCATCGGGCGCTGCAGGCGGCGGGCGCCGACTCATCGCTGTGGAAACTGGAGTCAGTGTTCGGCCACGACGCCTTCCTGGCGGACCAGGACAAGCTCGCCGATGTCTTGCGCGGGGCGCAAGCGTTTGGCGGCGAGTTGCGGCAGGCGGCGCGCCCACGGTTCGAGGGCGTCGGCGTCGAGCCGGTCCGCGAGATCCGCATCGGCCTGGTCGGTTGCGGCACCGTCGGCCTCGGCGTGCTCGAGATGATCGAGCGCCAGAGGGAGGCAGTCGCCGAACGTTACGGCGTCAAGTTCCGGGTGTCGCGGATCGCGGTCCGCGACGTCACCAAGGACCGTGGCCCGCGCGCGGCCGGCATCCCGATCAGCGATCGGCCGCTCGAACTGGTGAGCGATCCGGAAGTGGACGTCGTGGTGGAGGTGGCTGGAGGCATGGCCGTGGAGCCGATCCTCCGCGCCGCGCTGGCCACCGGCAAGCCCGTGGTCACCGCCAACAAGGCGCTGCTCGCGTCGAAGCTCGCGGAGCTGGGCGTGCTGGCGCAGCGCACCGAGACGCCGCTCTACTGCGAAGCCGCCGCGGCGGCGGCCATTCCCATCGTGCGGCACCTCAGTCATCGCGCCGACGAAGTGGACAGCCTGTGGGGCATCGTCAACGCGACCTGCAACTTCGTGATGACGCGGCTCGAGCAGGGCGACCTCACGCTGGCCGAGGCGGTCGCGGAAGCGCAGCGGCTCGGGTTTGCCGAGGCGCAGCCGGATGACGACCTCGACGGCAAGGACGCGGCGGCGAAGCTGTCGATCCTCGCCTACCGCGCCTTCGGCGCGTGGGTGCGTCCCGACGGGTTCCTGGTCCGCGGCATCCGCGACATCGATCCGGCCGACTGCGACCTCGCCGAGTCGATGGGCTTCCGCATCCGGCAAATCGCGCGCGCCGTGCGCATCAACGGCGCGCTCGACATGGCGGTGGAGCCCCTGCTGCTCCCCACCTGGCACCTGCTGGCGTCGGTCGAAGAGGAATACAACGCGGTCTACCTGCGCTGCGTGTCGTCGGGCGACCTCAGCCTGTTCGGCAAGGGCGCCGGCGCCCTGCCCACGGCCACGGCCATCCTCGGCGACTTGATCGACCTCGCGCAAGACAACTCGGTCCGCTGGCCGGTGCCCCGCACGCTCGCGGTGGCGCGTGACGGCTCGGCGGTGTTGCCGGCGCCGCGGCGTCACTATCTGCGGATCACCGGCCAGCCGCATCCGGGGCTCGAGCGCAAGTTCGAGGGCCTGGTCCGCCGGCACGGGCTGTCGGTGCAGAATCGCGCGACCCGCGGTGAAGCGGATCGCGTGCACATTGCCTTCATGATTTCCGCCAGTTCCGACACCCAGATTGCCGCCGTCACCGCGGCCGTGGATCGCCTGGCTCGCGTCGAGCAGCGCCTTTGCCTCGGGGTGATGGATTGACGGCGATCGCTGATTGGCTCGACCCCGGTTCATGTCCGTCGCAGCGTCCGCCTCTCGACAGGATGGGCGAGGCGACTCGATCGATCCATGACGCGATCGATGCGCACGCGCGGCGCACGGGCATTCCATATCTCCATCCGGACGAGCCGACCGTGCAACTGGACCTGCTCGGCTCGGCGCAGGTCGTGGAGTGGCAGGAAGGCAAGGCCGCGTTCCTGTTCGCCAGCGAAGGCTGCTGGTCGGAGCTGCCCCACCTCTACGCCCGCTACGGGACCACGGCGACGACGGCGCTGATTACCAAGCTGAAGGCGATGGAGCACGCCACCAGCGCGCTGGTCTGCGATTCGGGCATGCAGGCGACGGCGCTCGCCTTCGACGTGCTCATGGAACCAGGCGGCCACGCCGTGCTCATGCGGCAGGTCTACAACAAGACGCGCAGCTACCTGGAATGGCTGGCCGCCCGCACCGGCGGGTCGATCACCGTCGTTGACGATGGGGACGCCGCGGCGCTGGCGGCGGCCATCACGCCGGCCACCCGCTTTGTGTTTGCCGAGACGTTCACCAACCCGTTGGTACGCGCCCAGGACTTCGACCTGCTCCGCGCGGTGATGGCGGCGGCGAAAGAGCGGGCGCCCGGCATCCGGCTGGTCCTCGACACCACCATCGCCTCGCCGTGGGCGTTCAAGGTGCCGCCCCTCCACAACGGCGTCGACATCGTCCTGGCCAGCGGCACCAAGTCGCTGGGCGGCAACGATCGCGACATGTGGGGCTACCTCGCCACCAACGACTCGCAGTTCGCCAACGGCGTGATGGACCTGATGGCGATGCGCGGCGGCATTCTCGACTGGCGGCGGGCCACTGCCATCCTGTCGGCGTTCGACGGCGCCGAGGCGGCGCACGCGCGGCGCTCGGCCTCGGCGTCGAAGGTCGCGGCGTTCCTCGCCGCTCATCCGAAAGTCAGCGAGGTCTTTCATCCGTCGCTGCCGGCGCACGTGGACGCGGCGGCCATCGCCAGGCATTACACGCGGCCGGGATCGCTGCTGTCGTTCAGGGTGACAGACGCCGACGAGGACCGCACCAGGCACCTGGCCGACGTGTTGGCGACCTGCGTGATCGTCCGGTATGCTCTCTCGTTCGACGGGTTGGCCACCAAGGTCAACCATCACCGCACGGTGTCGGAGTACTTCACCAAGGTTGAACAATTGCAGCGCAACGGGTTCGATCGCCTGATCCGGCTCGCGGTGGGCATGGAGGACGCGGACGACGTGATCGCCGCCCTCAACTGGACGCTGCATCATGGCGATGCCGTGAGCGTGGATGACATCAACGCCTGGCAGCAACAGCGCGCCGGCGCATTAGGAGTGTGATGGGCGCAGCCGCACACCTCGGCATCAAGCTCGACGAATACGACGCGGTCATCCGCACGTTGATTCCCCACTACGAGGAGCTGATCGCGGCCGCCGGCGACGCGGTTGGCGCCCTGGCTGGCACCGCGCCCGTCGTGGTCGATCTGGGCACCGGCTCCGGCGCGCTGGCGCAGCAGATTCTGAAGGCCCGCCCGAAGGCCCGGTTGATCGGCATCGACGAAGACGCCGGCATGCTGGCGATGGCCGGGAAGCGGCTGCGCGGGCGCATCGAAACGATCGCCGGCAATTTCGAGCGGACCGCCATTCCCCGTTGCGACGTGATCTCGGCCTCGTTCGCGCTCCATCACATTCGAACCGGGCGGCGGAAGGCGGCGATGTACCGGCAATGCTTCCAGGCCCTCAGACCCGGCGGGATGCTGGTGAGCGCGGACTGCTGCCTGGCCTCGGCCAAGGGGTTGCAGCACCGCGATCGCGCGGCCTGGCTGGCGCACCTGCAGGAGCGCTACTCGCGCGCCAGGTCGGAAGGCTACCTGCGCGCGTGGGCGAAGGAGGACGTCTACTTCACGCTGGATCGCGAGGTGGACCTGATGACGGCGGCGGGGTTCCGCGTCGAGGTTGCGTTCCGCAAGACGTGCTTCGCGGTGGTGGTGGGGCTGAAGTAGATCGGCGGGAAGGTCCGGCTAAAGCCGGACGCCACATGATGTGGTGTCCGCCTTTAGGCGGACTAAGAAAACTGCGTGACGACGACGTCGATGTGGCGTTCCTGCTTTTCAGCCGGCTGCCACTGGACGAGGATCGGACTCTGGTAGGTGCCCCGCAGCACCCGCGGCCGCCCCGTGTCGGGGTCGGTGCCGGCCAGGAAGCTGACCCGCCGCGAGCGCACGAAGCGGCGCGCCGGCAGCGACATCACCTTCGCCATCAGGCGTTCGAACGATCCGGCATCGAGCCGCAGCGCTTCCATCAGTGAATTCAGCACGCGGACCGCGTCGTACTTGGCGTAGTTGAGGGTCTTGCCGGGAATCGAGAACGGATCCGCCACCATGTGGCTGGCCTTGGCCCGGGCAAAACGGAACGGGTCGCGCAGCACATCGACCAGGTCGTGCTGCATCAGCAGTGTCTCGTACTCGTTCACTGTGATGCCGACGTTGCGCTCCGACGGGTCGATCACCAGGTCAACGCGGGCGCGGTCGATGCCGACCTGGGCCACCAGCTCGTTGATGCGCTCGAGCACGCCCAGCCTCGGGTCGGCCAGGTTGACCGAGTCAATCGGGTGTTTCGACACCGGGATGCTGATGGTCGTGCGGGCGACCACGTTCTCGTGGTCGTAGGCCACGACCGTGGTCTTGCGCTGGCGCATCGAAGCCTCGCACTTGCCGTCGAGCTCGATGAAGTAGACCGGTGAGTGGGGCCGCGTGCGGTAGGTCACGCAGTTGCGCATGCCGGCGCCGATGAAGGTCAGGTGCGAGTCGCCGTTGCGCGGCTCGACCACCTTCTGTTCCTCGGTCAGCTCGGAGCGGAGCTCCATCTGGTCGTGCCGGTACTCGCCGCCCTGCGGAAACAGCGCGTGAAAGGCGCTGAAGAACTGCGACAGCAGGTCGTGGCGATGGTGCAGGCGCACCGACAGGCTCTGATCAAGATAGCCCGCGGTGGTATGGAACGAGGTGTAGAACGCGCGCCGGTGGCGGCGCAGCAGGTCCCCCGCCTCCTGGTTGATGCGGGAATTGACGTCGATGGCCTCGAAGCGCCGCTGCGGCGCCAGGGTCAACGTGAGTTCGGTCGGGTGTGTGCTCATCAGCTAGTCTGCACGCCGGCGGCGGCCCCACTCGAGGCCGTCAGGTCGGCTGCCGTGCATCCCCGTAGCGCAAGGATGCGTTCCAGCACCTCGCCGACCACGCTGTCCGGGGTCGACGCGCCCGCCGTGATCCCGATCGTCCTGGGACCCGCGGGCAGCCAGCCGTCGGTGCGGCTCTCAACAGCCGCGCCGACCAGCCGGTGGCGGATGGAAGTTTCCTCGATGCAAGTTGGATTGTCGATATAAAACGTGGTCACCCGCGGCGCGCACATGCGCGCCAGCGCCTGGGTGTTGCTGCTGTTGTAGCCGCCAATCACGATCATCAGGTCCAGTCCGCCGTCCCGCAACATGTCGAGCACGGCGTCCTGGCGCTCCTGCGTGGCGGAGCAAATGGTGTCGAAGGCGCGGAAGCAGCCTTCGATGTCGGTGGCGCCCTCGCGCTCGACGATGGCACGGCGCAGGACCTCTTGCACCTTCAGCGTCTCGGTCATCAACATCGTGGTCTGGTTGGCGAGGCCCATGCGCCGCAAGTCGCGCGCGGGATCGAAGCCGGGGCTGGCGGCATCGCCGAACTCCGCCATCAACTCGGCCGCGGTGCGACGCCCCAGGATGTATTCGCAAAGCCGCTCGGTCTCGGCCACGTCGCGCACGCACAGATACTGGCCGCCCGGATGCGTGAGGGCCTGCGACGCGGTGGCGCGCGTCTCTTCGTGGTGGTGCTTGCCGTGAATGATCACGGTGTAGCCGTCGCGGGCGTAGAAGTGGACCTTCTTCCAAACGTTGAGCACGCTGCCGCAGGTGGTGTCCACCAGCACGCAGTTCTTCGCCTTGAGGTGATTGAGCTCGGGCACGCTCACCCCGAACGCCGGCAGGATCACCACGTCGGCGGCCGACACCTCGCGGAACCGCGCCGCCGGGTCGAGCGAGTCTTCGAGAATCTCGATCCCCATGCCGCGAATTCGCTGGTTCACATCCGGGTTGTGGATGATCTCGCCCGACAGGAACACGCGGCGGTCGGGAAATTGCCGGCGCGTCTGGTAGGCATAATCCACGGCGCGATCGACGCCGTAACAAAACCCGAACTCGCGGGCGAGTTCGATCCGCAGACCTCCGGCCAGCGCCTGGTACCCGAGCGCCTTGAGCCGATCGATGACCGGGCTGCGATAGGTACGCGCGAGAACGGGTCCGACCTCGGATTTCAGGCCGAAACCCTTCTGAAAGTACATCTGCGTCACGTCTTGTAAGTATAACCGACGGTGGGACTTGGGCCCAACCTAGGGGATCCTGGCGGGCATCGGCGGCGGGGTGCGGCCGCCGGCGTGGCGCACGCCCCACTCGACCATCGCCCGCATCACCGGACGCAGGTCCTCGCCCTTCGCGGTCAGCTGGTATTCGACGCGCGGGGGATGCTGGCTGTAGCGATGCGCCTTGATGATGCCGGCGGCCGCCAGCCGCCTCAGCCGCTCGGCCAGGATGTTGGTGGGGATGCCTTCCGGCGACGCGAGGAACTCGGCGTAGCGCTTCTTGCCGCGCATGACGTCGCGGACCACCAGCAGCGACCACTTGTCGCCCAGGACATCGAGGGTGCACGCCACCGGACAGCGGGAGCGCTGGGGCATTGGCCGGCAGTGTAACGCCGATGCCGAGTCACTTGCAAATTGCAAGTGACTACCGGTAGCATTCCCGCCATGCTCCGTCGCATCGTCGTCGCCGTCCTCCTCGCCGTGCCGGCTCCGGCGCTCGCCCAGGCCCCTCCCCCCACCGTCCGCGCCCATCGCGTCACCGATCCGATGCGCGTGGACGGCAAGCTGGATGAAGGCGTCTACGCGAGCACGCCGGCCATCACCAACTTCGTGCAGCAGGAACCGGACGAGTTCAAGCCCGCCACCGAAAAGACCGAGGCGTGGATCTTCTTCGACGACGACCACGTCTACGTCTCGGCGCGCAACTGGGAAAGCGCACCCGGGCGCCGCGTCGCGAACGAGATGCGGCGCGACACCAGCCAGTTGCGGCAGAACGACACCTTCGCGGTGCTGTTCGACACCTTCCACGACCGGCGCAACGGCTACATCTTCTACGCCAACGCCATCGGCGGCCTCTCCGACAGCCAGATCACCGACGAAGGCCCGCCCAACACCGACTGGAACACCGTGTGGGACGTGCGGACCGGTGAGTTCGACGGCGGCTGGACCATCGAGATGGCCATTCCCTTCAAGTCGCTGCGCTACCAGCCCGGCGCCGATCAGGCCTGGGGCATCAACCTCCGCCGCGTCGTTCGCTGGAAGAACGAGTGGTCGTACCTGGCGCAGGTGCCGCGCGCGCTGACCACGTTCCGCGGCATCCTCAAGGTGTCGTCGGCCGGCACGCTCGAAGGGCTGCAGGTGCCGTCGGGCAGCCGCAACCTGGAGTTCAAGCCGTTCACGCTCACCGGCATTGCCACCGACAACACCGTGTCGCCGGCCGTGTCGAACGACGCCAACCTCCGCGTCGGCGGCGACATGAAGTACGGCATCACCCAGAACATCACCGCCGACCTCACCGTGAACACCGACTTCTCGCAGGTGGAGGTGGACGAGCAGCAGGTGAACCTGACGCGCTTCAACCTGTTCTTCCCGGAGAAGCGCGATTTCTTTCTCGAAGGCCTCGGCACGTTCGCGTTTGCCGGGCGGGCCAGCGCCGGCCTGGCGGCGGGCACCGGCGACACGCCCTACCTGTTCTTCAGCCGCCGCATCGGCCTGGATCAGTCGCGGGTGATCCCGCTGCGCGTCGGCGGCCGGGTCAGCGGCAAGGCCGGCCAGTTCACCTTCGGCGCCATCAACGTCCAGACCGGCGACGACGAGAAGGCCCGTGTCGAGTCCGCCAACTTCACGGTGCTCCGCGCCAAGCGCGACATCCTGCGCCGCAGCAGCATCGGCGGCATGTTCACGCACCGCAGCGCCACGCCGGGGCGCGCCGGCTCCAACGATGGCTACGGCCTCGACGCGGCGCTGTCGTTTCGCCAGAACCTCCGCTTCGACGCCTACCTCGCCGGCACCAGGACCGAGGGGCGCGAGGGCAACAACCTCAGCTACCGCGGCTTCTTCGACTACAACGCCGACAAGTTCGGCGTTCAGGCGGAACGCCTGGTGGTGGAGCCGAACTTCCTCCCGGAAATCGGGTTCGTGCGCCGCACCGACATCCGCCGCAACTACGGCCTGCTCCGCTTCAGCCCCCGTCCCCGCCGGCTGCGGAACGTCCGCCGCATGACGACGCAGGCGAGCCTGAACTACACGACCAACAACCAGGATCGCCTGGACACGCGCGAGGCGGTCGGCAAGTTCGACACCGAGTTCACCAACAGCGATGTCGCCAGCTTCACCTACACCGACAGCCTCGAGCGGCTGGTCCGCCCGTTCGCCATCTCGCCGGGAGTGACGCTGCCGGTCGGCAGCTACACCTTTCACACCACGCGCATCGGCTACGTCGCCGGCCAGCAGCGCAAGGTCTCGGGCGAGATCGTCTACGAGACGGGCCCGTTCTATAACGGCGACCGCCACACCATTTCGCTGAACGGCGCGCGCATGCAGGTCACGCCGCAGATGTCGCTCGAGCCGAGCCTGTCGATCAACTGGGTGGATCTGGTCCAGGGCTCCTTCACCGCCAAGGTCGTGCGGACCCGCGCGACCTATACCATCACGCCGCGGATGTTCGTGAGCGGCATCGTCCAGTTCAACTCGGCGGGCACCTCGGTCGGCAGCAACGTCCGCTTCCGGTGGGAGTACCGGCCCGGCAGCGAGCTGTTCGTGGTCTACACCGACGACTTCGACACCGAGCCGCGACCCAACGTCGTCTCGCTCCGCAACCGGGCGTTCGTCGTGAAGTTCAACAGGCTGTTCCGGCTGTAAACTTCACAGGTGACTGTCGTCTTCGCCACGTGCGCCCAGCAGCCGTTCATCACGGCTGACGACCAACTGCTGGCCGACGCCCTGACGGCGCTCGGCTACCCGGTTGAGCCCGAACCGTGGACCGAGATCGATCCGGCCACGAGCCTTGGCGCCGAACCGGTGATTCTGCGGTCCACCTGGGACTACCACCGCATGCCGACGATGTTCGCGGCGTGGCTGGAGGCGATTGGCGACTCAGGACGGATGATCCTGAATCCCGCCGATGTGGCCCGCGGCAACATCGACAAGATTTACCTGCAAGGCCTCGCCGCGGCCGGCGTCGCCATTCCGGCGAGCCGGTGGATCGAGCAGCCCGACGCGGCCGCGCTGGCGGCGGTGTTGCGGGAAGAGGGCTGGAAGCAGGCAGTGCTCAAGCCGCGAATCGCCGCGACGGCACACGGGACGTTCCTGATCTCCCATGACTCCCTGCCGTCAGAGGACGACCTGGCGCCGGCGCGGGCATCGGGCGCGCTGGTCCAGGAATTCGTGCCGGAGATCCAGAGCCGCGGTGAGATCTCGATGGTCTATGCAGGCGGGAGCTTCAGCCACGCCGTAGCGAAACGGGGGAAGGACGGCGACTTCCGCGTCCAGAAGGATTTTGGCGGTGCGGTGGAAGCAATCACGCCGTCGCGCGATGTCCTCGCCCTTGGCGTTGCGGTGATGGCCCACGTGCCGGCGTCGTGCCTCTACGCGCGGGTCGATGTGGTCGAAAGCGCCCGCGGGCCGCTGTTGATGGAACTGGAGCTGATCGAACCGGAGCTGTACTTCAGCATCGTGCCCGGATCAGCGGAACGGATGGCACACGCGGTCGTGGATCGCCTGACCGGGCTTCTGGGGTAATCTGCGTCATCTGTGGCCCTGGTCGGTCGTCTGCGGCCCTGGTTTGATAGGCTCCACCTGTGTTCATTGGCCACTACGCGCTCGCGTTCGGCGCCAAACGCTACGCACCGGCGGTGTCGCTCGGCACGCTGTTCCTTGCCTGCCAGTTCGCGGACCTGCTCTGGCCCACGCTGGTCGTGCTCGGCATCGAGCGCGTCGAGGTCGATCCCGGCAACACGGCGATGACGCCGCTCAATTTCGTCAGTTACCCTTACTCGCACAGCCTGGTGATGCTGGTGGTGTGGTCAGCGCTGTTCGCGCTGGCCTATCGAGCGATCAAGGGCTGGCGGCCCAACGCCATCGCGGCGGTGGCGACACTGGTGTTCAGCCACTTCGCCCTCGACTTCGCGACCCATCGGCCCGACCTGCCGATTACGCTGACCGGAGCCCGCCGCGTCGGCCTCGGGCTGTGGAATGCGCCGATGGCGGCGCTGTCGATTGAACTGGCGATGTTTGCCACCGGCGCGGCGGTGTACTTGATGGTCACCCGCGCGCGCGACCGCATCGGCTCGATCGGCCTGTGGGCGTTGATCGCGTTCCTGTCAGCTGTCTACTTCGCCGCGATCTTCGGCCCACCGCCGCCCAGCGCGGCGGCGGTCGCGGGCGCCGGCCACGCCTCGTGGCTGTTCGTGGCGTGGGCATACTGGGTCGATCGCCACCGGGAAGCCACCCTTAGGCACCGTTAGGCACCTCAGGCACCTTCCCTACGGCTTCGCGTGCTCGAGGATGAGCCCCACCGCCGTCGCGCGCTTGAAGCCCTTCCAGTAGGTGTGCGTCGGCAGGGGCTTGCCGTCGCGATCCATCGCGTAGACACCGTCCTTGCCGTTCGGCACCACCTCGAAATACGCCTGCTTGTCCTGCTCGCTTTTCAGGTAGAGGCCGAAGTACGCGGTCGCGAAGTGGTGAAAGATGTTGTTCATCCGCGCGGTGTCCCACACGGCGTCGGCATAATGTGAGAACGCCGACGAGGGCGGTGTCCCGGTCGTGCGGTAAGTCTCGACCGGCGCCGCCATTGGCGCCGCGGCGTTGTGGTTGGCGTTGACGAACGTCAGCAGATAGCGGTCGGCGTTCACCGCGCCCTGGTAGATCGCCCGCGTCCCCTTCTCGTATCCCGACACGTCATCCGCACTCCCGGCGACGAACAGCACCGGCGTGCGAATGCCCTTCAGGCCCTCGACGTCCCAGTAGCCGCCCTGCATGCCCCACGGCCCGATCGCAATCGCCGCCTTGATCCGCGCGTCGCGCGTCTTCTGGTAGGCGGGGTTGGAGGCGGCGCGATCCGCCAGCAGCTTGTTGGGCGGCGCCTGGGCGCCGGCGACACTGCCATCGCTGTAGCCGCCGCCGATGACGTTGACCACGCCGTAGCCGCCCATCGAGTAACCGATGATGCCGGTGCGGCTGGCATCGACGAGACCGGCCAGAAAGCTGCCGGAGCCCGCCTTGCCCAGCCGATCGATCTCGTTCAGCACGAACACCTGATCGAACGAGCGGTTGTAGAGCGTGCTGCCGAACGCCTTTTGATCGTCGTAGGTGCTGTCTTTGTGATCGATCGAGACCGTGACGAAGCCCTTGCTGGCCAGGTTCTCGCCGACGTGGCTCATCAGGTAGCGATTGCCGGGATAGCCGTGCGAAATCACGACCAGCGGAAATGCGCCGCCCGCGATCCGCGGCGCCGCGTCGCGGACCGCCTTGCCGTGGACGGTCGCGGTAATGGCGGGGTCGCGGGTGATCACGCGGTATTCGCCGCCGGGTTGCTGGCCGGCCGCCAGCGCCGCCGGATACCAGACCTCGAGCGTCAGCGTGCGGTCGTAACGCGCAACCGGGCCGCCGTCCTTGGTGTTGAGAATGTCGGGCCGGTTCCGGTCGGTCACCTGGATGGTCCGCACGCCGATGGTGTGCGCGCCATAGGGCGCCAGCTCGGGCGCCGACGGCGTCACCGTATCGAAACGGTTCTGCTGCGCGGCCCCGCCGATGGCGCCCAGCGCGACCAGCATCACGATGCCGATTGAAGTCCTTGAACTCTGCGTCATCTGCGTCATCCGCCTCCGCGCTCCGCGCTTCGGCGGACAAGTCTGCGGCCCTGGTGTCTGTTCTGTGTCATCTGCGTGACAGCATGATATGCACGCGCGCGACATCGTGCATGTAGCCACCAACCTGCGCGTATCGGTCGTTGGCAGCCATCTCAACCTGTATTCGGCTGTTGACCCGATCGCCGGTCGCTTCGAGATATAGCCCGACGTAGAGCCGGCCGAAGAACTGCGCCGACGGATCCGAACCGGCCGCGGCCAGCACCTGCGCCGGCGTCGCGCGGCCCAGGAACATCTGGTAGACCTCGCGCATGGGCACGCGCGCATCCGGCCCGACCGGCAGGATCTGCTGGCGCGCCGCCTCGGGCGATTCCGCCCGCGCCACGCACAGGAAATGCCACGCCGCGTTCTCCACGTCGGCCGGATTCACCGTGCGGTGCGAGATGAACATGTCCCGGCAGTCGCGAAAGCGGCCGGCATAGTACTGCGCAATGCCGCGCTGCCACAGCTTGGGGGCTTGGTCGGGAACGAGGGCGGCCAGCCGATCGAACCCGGCCACCGACTGCTCGATGCGCCCGGCGCGGAAGTCGTCAACGGCGCGGGCCATGACCTCACGCGGGCTCTGCGCGAGCCCCAGGGCGAGCAGCGCGGCCAGCAGGCTGGCAATCATCGGGCTGGATTATATGGGCCGCGGAAGAATACAGCCACAGATTGAACACCGATTGAACACCGATTCTTCAATCCATGGGCGCGGCCGCGGCCCGGGAAAGCTCCAGTTCGCTGGCGGCGCACTGCGAACTCGCGTCTGCGTCTAATCTCTAATCTGTGGCTGTTTAGTCTGTGGCTGTTTAATCTGTGGCCGGGACTATCTGACATAGGATCACCACTCATGACGCAACGATTGGCAACCTCCATCTGCGCAGCCTTGGCACTGGCCATCGCGACCCACGCCGTGACCGTCCGCGGCAGCGCCGCCCAGCCACCGGAGGCTGCCGTGGACCAGGTGTTCGCCAAGTGGACCACCAGCACGCCTGGGTGCGCGGTCGGCGTGGCCGTGGCCGGCAAGCCGGTGCTCACCAAGGCATATGGCATGGCGGACCTTGAACACGACGTGCCGAATACCGCCGACACCATCTTCGAATCCGGCTCGGTGGCCAAACAGTTCACGGCGATGGCCGTGCTGCTCCTCGTCAAGGACGGCAAGCTCTCACTGGACGATCCGGTGCGCCAGCACATTCCCGAACTGCCCGACTACGGCGTGCCGCTCACCATCCGCCACCTGCTGAGCCACACCAGCGGCCTGCGCGACTGGGGCAGCGTGGAAGGCATCGCCGGGTGGCCGCGGACGACGCGGGCGTATACCCACGGCCACGTGCTCGACATCGTCAGTCGCCAGAAGGCCCTGAACTTTCCGCCGGGCACGCAGTGGTCCTACAGCAACACCGGCTTCAACCTCGCCGCCATCATCGTCTCGCGCGTCAGCGGCGTGCCGTTCGCCGAGTTCTCCAAGACGCGCATGTTCGCGCCGCTGGGCATGACCCGCACCTCCTGGCGCGACGACCACACGCGCATCGTCAAGGGCCGCGCGATTGCATACTCGGGCGGCGCCGACGGCTTTCACATCGAGATGCCATTCGAGAACGTGCACGGCAATGGCGGGCTGCTCACGACGGTGGGGGATTTGCTGAAGTGGAATGAGAACTACGTGACGCCGACGGTGGGTGACCGCGGGCTGGTCATCACGCAATCAACGGCTGGCCGCTTCAACGACGGCCGCGCCTTGGATTATGGGCTTGGCTTGTACGTGAACGACTACCGGGGCGTGAAGAACGTCTACCACAGCGGTTCGACGGCCGGCTATCGCGCCCACCTGAACCGCTTTCCCGACGCCCACACCTCGGTGGCCGTGCTCTGCAACGTCAGCACCGGTGATGCGACGCGATCGGCCAACCTGGTGTCTGACTTGTATCTGGCTGGCCGCCTCAATCCGGCCGCAGCTCCGGCGGCCACCACACCTGCCCGCACCATGGCCACTCCCCCGACAGCCGCCCAGCTCGCGGCGTTCAGCGGCAGCTATTGGAGCGACGAGGCCGAGGTGATACTGACCGCCGCGGTTGAAGACGGCGCGCTGGTGCTCAAGCGCCGGCCTGACACGACGATCAAGATGACCGCGGTGGAGCCAGATGTGTTTCGCGGATCGATCGGGACCATCACGTTCCGGCGCGACGCCGCCGGCAAGGTCAATGCGCTGAGCGTGAAGCAGGAGCGCGTGTGGGAACTCAGATTCGAACGTCGATGAGAACATCAAAGCCGCAGATGACGCAGATTACGCAGATGTTCTAGACTAGCGACGGCGCGTTGCGGTCACGCAAGACTGCGGTTCGCTGGCGGCGCTACGCGCCGCTGGTCCGATGAGGAACCGCGACGAAATGAGTCGTGGGAATGGCTGGACGACTCATTTCTCGCGGTCCATCATCGGACCCAGCGCCGGGCGAAGCCCGGCGCCAGCGAACTCGCATCTGCGTAATCTGCGTCATCTGCGGCTGCCTTCTTGACGGCGGCCTGACAGGCGCGGCACTTCGAGGCTACCATCGGATATGGCGCCTCGGCCGACGTTGACATTACTGGCGGTCGTCGCTGCCCTCGTGGCAGCAACGGGCGCGCAACCGCCGCCATTCCCGCAACCTCAGTCCACGCCCGAGACGGTCACCGACGCGCAGGACTTCCCCTACATCCCCGCCCTGCCAGGCGCGCGGCTGATCTCCACCAAACGCATCTACGCCCCCCTCGAGCTGAAGCAGGCCACCGCGGAAGATGAAGCCGTGCTCGCCGGCATGTCGTACGTGCAGAAGACCTACGACCGGCCCGGCAGCATCACCGCCATCGCCTTCATCTCGGCGTTCCGCGATGCGCTGTTCGCCGCGGGCTGGATGCTGATCGACGTGACGAAGCTAGAGGAGATTCCGATCCTTGGGCGCCGACCTGTCCGCCGAAGCCTTGGCGAAGGCGGCCAGCCGGAGACGGTGAACGTTGCCGCCCACTACTCGGCCCAGGGCCGCATCGTCTACGCGCGGATGACGCAGGAGCCCGGCGGGCCGTATCAGGTGAACGTCGCCGATGTCGGCGCGGAAGACTGGTCAACGGCGTTGGCGAAGGAATGCCGCGTGCTGTCCTACAGCATCCACTTCGACCTCGATCGCGCGACGCTGCGGCCCGAAGCCACGGCGACGCTCGAGAAGCTCGCGGATGTCCTGAAGGCGCGATCGGCGCCGGCGGTGGAGGTGCAGGGCCACATCGACAACGTCGGCGCCGCCGAGGAGGCCGCGCGGCAGCTGCTGTCGGAGGCGCGGGCCAGGACGGTGGCGGCGTGGCTGGCCGCGCACGGCGTGCCGGCGTCGAAGCTGTCGTCGAAGGGGTACGGAAAAACGCGGCCCCTCGCTGCCAATGACAGCGACCTGGGCCGCGCGATGAACCGCCGGATCGAGATCGTCAGGAAAGGCTGTTCGCGCTAGCGTACTCCTCGTACGCGCCCTTGAAGTCCTTGATCACGCCGTGGTCGAAGTGCCATACGCGGGTGCCGACTTCTTCCATCAGGTCCTGGTCGTGCGTCACCAGCAGCACGGTGCCCTCGAACTTCTGCAACGCCACGTTCAGCGCGTTGATCGCCTCGAGGTCGAGGTGGTTGGTCGGCTCGTCCAGCACCAGCACGTTCGGCTTCTGCAGCATGATGCGGCAGAACAGCAGGCGCGCGGTTTCGCCGCCCGACAGCGCCTCGGTGGGCTTCAGCCCTTCCTCGCCGGTGAACAGCATCTGCCCGAGCAGGCCGTGGATGTCCTGGCGCGAGGCGTCCGGGTCGAACTGGTGCAGCCACGCCGCCGCGGTCATGCCCTTCTGGATCTCGCCGGTGTGATCCTGCGGGAAGTAGCCGATCGACACCTCGTGGCCCCAGCGCAGCTTGCCCGCGTCGAGGTCGCCGGGGCAGGCGAAGCCGGGCGCGTCCGACAACAGCGCCTTCAGCATCGTCGTCTTGCCGGTGCCGTTGCGGCCCACCAGCACGATCTTCTCGCCGCGGCTGATGAGGCCGCTGAAGTCCGAGATCACCTTCAGGGAGCCGTGCGCCTTGGCGACGCCCTCGAACTCGAGCGTGGTGCGGCCCGACGGCCGGTTCATGGTGAACTTGATGTACGGGCGCTGGATGTTCGAGCGCGCCAGCTCCGTGGTCTGCAGCCGCTCCACTTCCTTGCGGCGCGACTGCACCTGGCTGGAGCGGGTGCCGGCCGAGAAGCGCTGGATGAAGTCCTGCAGCTGCGCGATCTTCTTGTCGCGCTGCTCGTTCTGCGCCTCGAGGCGCGAGCGAATCTGCGTCTTCGCCATCACCATGTCGTCGTAGCCGCCGGTGTAGGTGATGATGGTCTGGTAGTCGATGTCGGCAATGTGCGTGCACACCGCGTTGAGGAAGTGGCGGTCGTGCGAGATGACGATCAGCGTGCCGTCGTAGCGGAGCAGGAAGTCGCGCAGCCAGTGGATCGAGTCGAGGTCCAGGTGGTTGGTCGGTTCGTCGAGCAGCAATGCCTGCGGGTGGCCGAACAGCGCCTGCGCCAGCAGCACGCGGACCTTCTGCCCGCCTTGCAGCTCACCCATCAGCCGGGTGTGCAGCGCATCTGGAATGTCGAGCCCCTGCAGCAGGATGGCGGCGTTGCTCTCGGCCTCGTAGCCGTCTTCCTCGCCGACAATGCCCTCGAGCTCGCCGAGGCGCATGCCGTCGGCCTCGGTCATCTCGGGCTTGGCGTAGAGGACGTCGCGCTCTTCGAGCGCGCTCCACAGGCGCCGGTTGCCCATGATCACCGTGTCGATCACGCGCAGCTTGTCGAAGGCAAACTGGTCCTGCCGCAGCACGCCCAGCTTCTTGGGGCGGACGACGTCGCCCTTCTGCGGCTGCGACTCGCCGGTCAGCAACTTCATGAAGGTGGACTTGCCCGAGCCATTGGGGCCAGAGAGGCCATAGCGGCGGGCCGCCAGGAAGGTGGTGGTCACCTCGTCGAAGAGCACCTTCGAGCCGAAGCGCATGGAGACGTTATTGACTGAAATCACAACCCTTCATTCTACCATTCCCGGGCGTCAGGGGGCCTCGCAGGCCCCGGCGCCGGGGCGGCGAATAACGGCCGCGCTGCCAAACTGGGCCAAAACCGCCACGCGGCCGCGCACTTCGTCCGGCAATCGTCCCAAATCGGCGACGGCGTAGCCGCGCCCCTGCCCCGCCACCCAGCGCCCGACCTCCGCGTTCGGGTCGTAGCGATCGACCTCCGCGGTGCGGGCCGAGCTGCGCGGGTTGCCCAGCACGGCCAGGTGCAGCCAATACGCGGTGTCGGCATCCGCCACCAGGTAGTCGGCGCACGATGCGCCGACGTTCGCGCGCATCCAGCGGCCGGCCGCATACAGGTCGGCGCTGACCACCGGCGCCGTCGTCGCCGCCGTCAGCGCCGGCAGCCCCGCGGTGATCACCAGCATGGCCACCGCCGCCCACCCCAGCGCCGGCGCCGCCGGACTCACGCGCGGAATCGACGCGTGAAGGCCGAACGCCACCAGCACGGCCAGCGGGTAAATCGCGAGGTAGATCATCTTGAGCGCCATGTACGGCGTCTCGGCGCCGGCGTTCTCCGCTGCAATCCACAAGGTGATGGCCTGCAGCACGATGGCGAGGAGGAAGCCGAGCGTGAGGTAGCTCCGTGGCGCCCGGATCGCCTGCACGATTCCCACCAGGGACAGCGCCGGGAACATCGACCCCAGCACCTCCAACGACGGCCGCACGACGGCGCCGCTGGTCCGCGCGATCAACAGCCAGCCGAACCGGCCGGTGACATGGAGCGCGGCGATCAGGCCGAGCGGAATCGTCACGATCAGCAGGTGTTGCACGCGCCAGCGGACAGTCGTGTGACGCCGGAGCAACAACACCAGGAAGACGAGGAGCGGCGGCCCGATCCACATCGGCCAGGTCAGGAACACGGCCGTGACGAACAGCCCGAACAGGGCGGCCGCCATGGCGTAGGTCCGGCGCTCCCAGGCGATCAGCGCCCACCACGACGCCACGCAGAAGAACGCGGCCATCGCCTGGGCCAGGAACGAGTCGTGCGTGAACGCGCCGACGAAGTAGGCGCGCGGCAGCAGGAGGCACAAGGCGGCGGCAATCGCAAACGAGTTCGGCAGCAACAGCCGGCGCGCGATCAGATAGACGAAGCCGGCCGACAACGCGGTGGCGGCGGCCAGCAGCGGGTAGAACGCCCGGAAGCCGTCGGTCCCGGTCCAGGCCCCCGCCAACACGGCCAGCACGTGGACTCCCGGAGTGTAGTGCGCCATCTCCCCCATCGCGCCGTCGAGCGACCGATCGCGCACGAGATGACCGGCGCGTTCGATGTAGTCCACCAGCAGCAAGTGGTGCGTGAGGTCCGGTCCCCGGCCCGGCAGCAGCAGGGTGGGCCACGCCAACGACAGCAATCCGGCAAAGACCGACACGACCACGGCCGCCCACCCCGCGAAGTCAGCGCCGCCACGGACCGCGGTGCGCCGCAAGTGCCAGACGGCCGCGCCGGCGGCGGCCACCGACAGGATGAGCACGACGACCGGGGACAGGGGCAGTCCCAGGGCGTCCAGCACATACGCGGCGACAGGCGCGGCGGCCAGGAAGGCGGCCAGGGCCGCAGCCAGGACTTCAGCCAGGTTCATCGGACCTTAGAGTATGCGTGAGATGGCGAACTCGTGAACGGTCTCCCGCAGTTCCCGGCAGAAGCGCTCTTCCGAGAACCGCGCCGCAAATGCCCGGAGCCGCTCTGAAAGACCGGCCTGGACGTCTGCGGGCGCCCCGATCAAGGCCTGCATGCGGGCCACGGCATCGGCGTCGTCATCCCAGAGCAGGCGCTCTTCACCATCCACGACCTCGACGAGGCCGCCGCTGCGATGACAGAACACCAGCAGGCCCGCGCGCGTCATCTCCGCGGGCGCCATGCCGAAGTGTTCGTCCGCCATCGCGTGGATGCCGTAGCGGGCACGGCCCAGCATCGTGACGAGCGCGGACCGGGACAGGTCTTCGTGGAACGTGATCCAGCCGCCGCGCGCATCTGCCAGCGCCCGCATCTTCTTCGTGTAGTGCGGATCCACGCTCGACCCGATGAATCGCAGCGTGAGGCCCGGGTGCGAGTCGCGGACGCGCGCCGCCATCTCCATGATCGCCTCCATCCGCTTGGTCGGGTGGTAGCGCCCAAGACAGAGGACCGCCTCGTCTCGCTCGTGCCAGGGCGCGCCGGGCCCGGGATCGAAGACGGGTGGGTAGACCACGCGCGACTCGACACCCATCGCCCGCAGGCGGCGGGCGGTCCACTGGGAGTTGGTCAGGGTCAGGTTGCGTGCGGCGCCTTCCCACGTCAGCCCGGACAGCACATCGCACGCGTCGTAGTAGCGCCGCATCAGGGGCGCGGCGGCCACCGGTTCCGGACGGAGGGTGGCCGGATAGTGGACGTACTGAATGCCGGGCCGATCGAAGGCGGCGAAGTTCTCCGCCGTGATGCACAGATCGACCCCGGGTCCAAGCCGTCGCGCTTCACGGAGGACGAGCGCCAGCCGCAGACGGTCGAACCGCATCCCCGCGCGTTCGATGTTCAACTGCCGCCGCAGGCGCAGCAGCAGCGAACCGGGCATGGGAACCACGTGCTGTCGAGCGGGCGTTCGCGCCAGCGACGTTCCCCAAAACGCGTCCACCGCGTCGGGCGACCATGGGCGTTCGGTCAGGACCTCGAGCCTCACCGCGCCGGCGAGCGCTTGCGCGATCCACGCGCCGACGGCATTCCCTCCACCTGGAGAATCGAGCGTCCCGTGCACGAGGAGCACACGCAGCTCGCAAGTTGTCGGCAAGATGTCGCGATTGTACGACGCGCCGGGAAATCCTGTTGAGGCGCGGGCGACTCGGCCGATCGCCCCGCTGACCGGTGATTTTCGCTAGAATCGCCTAATGCTCAACAAGCGCGTCGTGCTGGTGCTCGGACTCGCGACTGTGCTCGGCGTGTCGCTCGCATTCGCGGACTTGTCCGCCGAAGCGGAGGCGGAGAACTGGACGCGCTTCCGCGGCCCCAACGGGCTGGGCGTCTCGACCGCGAAGAACCTGCCGGTGGAGTTCGGCCCGGACAAGAACGTGAAGTGGAAGGCGCCGCTCCCTCCCGGGCATTCGTCGCCGGTGCTGACCGACACGCACATCTTCCTGACCGCGCATTCGCCGGAGAAGGACGCCTACAAGCTGTTCGTGCTCGCGCTCGATCGCAAGACCGGCAAGCAGTTGTGGCAGCGCGAAATCCCCCGCCTGCAACCGGGCCGCCGCGAGAACCTGAATGGGCCGGCGTCACCGAGCCCGGTCACCGACGGCAACAACGTCTACTTCTTCTTCCAGGACTTCGGCCTCATCAGTTACACCGCCGATGGCCAGGAGCGCTGGCGCCTGCCGCTCGGGCCGTTCAACATGTTCTACGGCTTCGGCGCCTCGCCGATTCTCGAAGACGGCCTGATCATCCTGCCGGTGGACCAGGACACCGATCCCTACCTGCTCGCGGTTGATGCCAAGACCGGCAAGCAGCGCTGGAAGGTGTCGCGCCCGCACGTGATCTCCGGTTACTCGACGCCGACGATCTACCGCCCGAAGTCGGGCGGCGCGCAGATCCTGATCCCCGAGTCGTTCCAGCTGACCGCGTATTCGATCGCCGACGGCAGCAAGGTGTGGTGGGTGCGCGGCCTCGCCTGCGAAATGAAGTCGGTGGCCAGCATTGACGGCAACACGCTCTACGTCAACGGCTGGGGTTTCGGCCAGAACCAGGCCGGCACGCAGGTGCCGACGGTGGATTTTGCCGCCGGACTCACGACCTACGACGCCAACAAGGACGGCTTCGTCGGCCGCGACGAAATCCACGGCACCGGCACCATGGACCGCATGTTGCGGCCCGACTACGGCTTCGACGCCTTCGACGGCAACCGCGACGGCAAGCTCGACGCCAAAGACTGGGACGTGTTCCGCGCCATGCTGGCGGCCGAGAACGGCCTGATGGCGATCACGCTCGGCGGTTCCGGCGACATGACCGCCACCGCGGTGAAGTGGAAGTACCTGCGCCCCGTGCCGCAGGTGCCGTCCACCGTGCTCTACGAGGGCGTGCTTTACATGGTGAACGACAGCGGCATCCTGCTGTCGTTCGATCCCGCCACCGGCAAGGTGCTGAAGCAGGGCCGGCTGAAGGGCGCCATCGACAAGTACTTCGCCTCGCCGATTGGCGCCGACGGCAAGCTCTGGCTCGCCAGCCAGGACGGCACCATCTCCGTCGTCACGGCGAAGGGCGACTGGGAGATGCTGCAGGTCAACACGCTGGACGACGAAGTGTTTGCGACGCCGGTGCCGGCGGATGGCGCGCTGTTCGTGCGGACGCGGAGCGCGCTCTACAACTTCGTGAAGTAGATGGGCAAAGCCCTCGTCTCGCTCCTGCTCCTGTTACCGTTCGTCGCACAGCGCCCGATCGATCTGCGCGAGCGGAATTTCCGGGCGGCATCGGAACTGGTGACGACCGCCGTCACCGTGCGCGACGCGGAAGGCCGGCTGGTGACGACACTCGCGCAGGGCGACTTCACGATCGAGGAAGACAGCGTCGTTCAGCCGATCACGCAGTTCACGAAGGAACGCGTCGCCGTCAGCCTCTCCCTTACCCTCGACATCAGCGACAGCATGCGCGGCCAGCGCATGGTGGACGCCCGCGCGGCGCTGGCAACCTTCCTCGACACGCTGCTGGCGCCCGGCGACGAGGCGGCGCTGCTCGGGTTCAATCACGAGACCAAGATGCTGGCGCCGTGGACCACTGAACGCGGCCGGATGCGCGCGAAGCTGGACGAGATCCGGCCGTCCGGCGGCACCGCGCTCTACGACGCCATCGACCTCTCGCTGCCGCTGTTCGAATCGCGACTGCATCCGCGCGCCGCCATCCTGCTGGTGTCGGACGGCGCCGACACCGCCAGCGACACCACGCCCACCGCTCTTAAGCAGAAGCTGGTGCGCAGCGACGTCTTTCTCTACGCCATCGGCATCGACACGCTCGACGCCCGCAACTCGACGCGCATCAATCCGTTCACGCTCAACGAGCTGACCAGCCAGGGCGGCGGCTACACCGAGATCATCCGCAACACCGCGGATCTCGGCCCGGCCACCGAGCGGATCGCTGACGAGCTGAACCACCAGTACATGATCGGCTACACCCCCACCGCGCGCGGCGACGGCAAGCTCCACACCGTCCGCGTGAAGGTGTCGAACCCCACTTACCGGGTCCGCGCCCGCCGCGGCGTCGTCCGGTAGTCGCGCCGCGAGGGGTGAAACAGCCTCATGGAGAAAACGGCACCGCTTACGGTGCGCTCCATGAGCTCATCTCAACGGCTTTCTCCATGGGGCTGTTTCACCCCTCGCGGCGCGACTGATTCCGCGGCACGCCGACGGCCATGCTAGGCTACTCGCCATGCGCGTAGCCCTGCTCACCGTCACCCTGCTCACCACTACTCTTCTGGCGCAACCACCGGCGCAGCCCGACTGGGCCAAGGCCGACGAAGAGACGCTCCGTCACTTCCTCGCCATCATCAAGATGGACACCACCGACCCGCCGGGCGGCGAGAAGCCGGTGGTGGACTACATGAAGCAGGTGCTGGAGGCGGAAGGCATTCCCGTCCAGATCTTCACACTGGAGCCGAACCGGCCCAACCTGGTCGCGCGCCTCAAGGGCAGCGGCAAGCAGCGGCCGCTGCTGCTGCTGGGTCACACCGACACCGTCAACGTCGATCCGAAGAAGTGGACCCACCCGCCCTTCGGCGGTGTGCGCGACGGCGGCTTCATCTACGGCCGCGGCACGGTGGACGACAAAGACAACGTGGTCGCCAACCTCATGACCATGCTGATGCTCAAGCGCCTGAACGTGAAGCTCGATCGCGACGTGATCTTCCTGGCCGAGGCCGGCGAAGAAGGCGCCTCCCGCCTCGGCATCCAGTTCATGGCCAACCAGCACTTCGCCGAGATCGATGCCGAGTTCTGCTACGCCGAGGGCGGCAGCCTGACCCGGACGGGAGGCGAAGTGAAGTTCGCGAGGGTGCAGACCGTCGAGAAGATTCCGCGGGCCATCACCGTGACGGCGAAGGGCGTGGCCGGCCACGGCTCGGTGCCGCTCGAGAGCAACGCCCTCGCCCACCTCGGCGAGGCGGTCGGCGCGATTGCCGCCTGGACCCCGCCCTTGCGGATTAACGAAACCACCGCCGCCTACTTCAAGCGGCTGGCCACCGTGTCGTCGCCTGCCGAGGCGGCGCGCTACCGCGATCTGCTGAACCCGGATCCGAAGGTCTCGGGGCCGGCCGACGCGTACCTGCGCAAGAACGAGCCCAGCCACTGGTCGATGCTGCGGACGTCGCTCTCGCCGACGATGATCTCGGGCGGCTACCGCACCAACGTGATTCCCTCCGAAGGCACCGCGAACATCGATACGCGCCTCGCGCCCGATGAGGACCCGGCGAAGTTTCTCGAGCTGGTCAAGCAGGTCGTCAACGACCCCCAGGTGGAGGTCAGCTACGGCGCCCGCGACACGCGGCCGCCCACGCCCACGGCCAGGCTCGACTCCGAGGCCTTCAAGGTGATCGAAGCCAACATCACCAAGCACTACAAGACCATTACGCTGCCCACCATGAGCACCGGCGCCACCGACATGGCGTTCCTGCGCCAGAAGGGCATGCAGTGCTACGGGGTTGGCCCGGCGCTCGACAGCGAAGACGGTCCGAAGGGCTTCGGCGCCCACAGCGATCAGGAACGCATCCTCGAAAGCGAGCTCTACCGCTTCGTCCGCTTCAACTGGGACGCCGTCGTCGATCTCGCCCGCGCGAAGTAGCGCATGCGTTCGTACCCGCCCTCGCGCAAGGGCGACGTCGTTGACACCTACGGCGCGACGCCGGTCGCCGATCCGTACCGGTGGATGGAAGACCTCGAATCGCCCGAGGTTGCCGAGTGGGTGGCCGCGCAGAATGCGGTCACCCGCGCGCACCTCGACGGCCTGCCCCATCGTGCTCCGCTCGTTCGCCGGCTCACCGAGCTGTGGGACTACGCGCGCACCAGCCTGCCCGCGGTCGAGGGCGGCAGACTGTTCTATTCCCGTAACACCGGACTGCAGCGACAGGCGCCCGTCTTCACCCGCGACGGCCGGCGCGGCGACGCCACGATGGTGCTGGATCCGAATGCGCTGTCTCCCGATGGATCCGTCTCGCTCGCGCACTTCACGCCGTCTCCGGATGCGCGGCTGATCGCGTTTGCATGCGCCAAGGGCGGCGCGGACTGGGAGACCATCCGCGTCCGCGACATCACCACCGGGCTCGACCTGCCGGATGAAGTGCACTGGGTCCGCTTTTCGGACCTGTCGTGGACCCGCGACTCGAAGGGCTTCTTCTACTCGCGCTATCCGGAGCCGCCCACGCACAAGGTGCTCGAAGCGGCGCTCTCGAACCAGGCCATTTACTACCATCGCCTCGGCACATCGCAGGCGAACGATCGGCTGGTGTACCAGCGCCTGGACCATCCGGCGTGGATCGTCAACGGCACCGTGACCGAAGACGGGCGATACCTGCTCATTCGCACCTATCGCGGCGCCGAGAACAACAACCAGCTGCATTACCTGGCGCTCGGCGACCCGCTCGAGCCCGTCGTCGGCGGTCCAATCCGGCCAGTGGTCGAAACCGGGGACGCGGAGTACGCGCCGATCGGGAACTACCGATCGCGCATCTACCTGCGCTCCGACAAAGACGCGCCGAATCGCCGCGTCATCGCGATCGACCTGGAGAACCCGGAGCCGGCGGCGTGGAAGGTCGTGGTTCCCGAGCAGCGGGAAGCCATCGAACACGCCGCCCTCATCGGCGGCCGCATCGTCGTCCACTACCTCGTGGATGTGCAGAGCCGGCTGCGGATGTTCGGCCTCGACGGCGCCCCCGCGGGTGACATCGCGTTGCCCGGCGTCGGCACCGTGTCCGGACTCGAGGGCCGCGCCGATGCGCCTGACGTGTGGTTTGGCTTCAGCTCGCCGCTGGTGCCGGGCACCGTCTATTCCTACGATCCCTACAGCGCGAGCCGCGAGGCCTTCGAGCCGCCAGTGCCGCCCATCGATGCGAGCCAGTATGAAACGCGCGCGTTGTTTGCGACGTCGCCAGACGGCACGCGCGTCCCGTTCTTCCTGACCGCGCGCAAGGGCCTCGCGCAGCACGGCGCCAACCCGGCGATGATCTACGGCTACGGCGGCTTCTCGATCAGCGTGCTGCCGGCGTATCGACCCGACGTGCCGGCCTGGCTCGAACTGGGCGGCGTGTTCGTGACCGTGAACATGCGCGGCGGCGCGGAATACGGCGAGGCCTGGCACAAGGCCGGCTACCTCGAGAAGAAACAGAACGTCTTCGACGACTTCATCGCGGTGGCCGAGTACCTGGTCCGCGAAAAGTACACGAACCCCGCGCAGCTCGGGATGATGGGCGGCTCAAACGGCGGCCTGCTCGTCGGCGCGGTGATGGAACAACGGCCGGACCTGTTCGCGGTGGCCATGCCCGCGGTGGGCGTGATGGACATGTTGCGCTACGATCGTTTCACGGGCGGACGCTTGTGGGCCACGGAGTACGGGTCAGCGTCGGATCCGGCGCAGTTCTCGTACTTGTTCAAGTACTCGCCACTTCACAACTTGAAGGCGGGCACGTGCTATCCGGCGACGCTGGTCACGACCGCGGACCACGACGACCGCGTGGTGCCGAGCCACTCGTTCAAGTTCACGGCGGCGCTGCAGGCCGCGCAGGGATGCGACCGGCCGGCGCTGATCCGCGTGGAAACGCAGGGCTCGCACGGCTATCGCCCGACCGACAAGCTGATTGAAGAGAAGGCCGATCAGTGGGCGTTTGCCGCAGCCCATCTCGGGGTCTGACCCCGAATCAGGGGTCTGACCCCGAGCAAGAGGTGCCGAGGGGTCTGACCCCTTTGCAGTTACGTCCGCGCCAGCCCCCGCATCGCATTGAACAGCTCGATGTGGCCCTCGACCACCCGGGCCCTCTCCTTCTCATCCACGTCCAGCGTCCAGACGTCGCGCTGTGACGTGCCGCCGAGGATGATGCCGTCGGACCGCGCCATCATGTGAATGCCCACGCCGGGCTCGGACGAGGCGCTGCGGGAGCCGCCGCTGGTGCCGTAGTTGACCTCGGCCTGCGGCGTCAGCACCACTAGCTGGCCCTTGAGCGGCACCAACTCGGGATCGTTGAACAGCGCCTTGGCGCCGAGGCCGGTACAGTTGACGATCACGTTCTCACTGAGCGCGGTGATGTCGCGCGGCGTTTCGAACTTGCGGATCACGACCTTGCCGCCCCACAGCAGGAAGTCGTTCATCAGCGCGTCGAGATAGATCGACGGTTCGATGCGCATCTCGGGACGCTCGATCGCGTACTTGGTGGGGAACGGGTGTTCGCCGGGCTGCAGCAGTTGGCGCGAGCCCTGCACGCTTTCCGGCAGCAGGACGTTGCTGCCGCGCGCCGCCTCCGCGTTGTCGGTAGGCGCGTAGTTCATGATCCACGTCACGCCGTACTTCGGGCCAATCAGCAACTGCAGGCGCCGATAGGCAATGACCACGGCCTGCTGGAACTGCGCGTCCCACGCCGCCGTGCGGCTCTTGAAATCCACCAGCCCCGAGGTCGGCGTGAAGCCGGCCAGCGACATGTTCGACGTGGTGTCGGGCGGCACCGTGGCCGCGTAAATGGTGACCTCGAAGCCGTGGCGCTGCAGCTCGCGCGCGGTCGTGAGCCCGACGACGCCGGAGCCGAGCACGGCGGCACGGCGCTCGGTGTGCGGCAGCGCCAGGTCGGTGGCCATCGAGGCGGTGCCCCACGACAGCGACATGCCCGACCCGCCGTGGCCGAAGTTGTGGATGATGGTCTTGTTATCGAGCTTGTCGGCCTTGAGCACGAAACCCGACGGCCGGTGCGGGCGCAAGCCGATGGTGGTGCGAATCACGCGGTCCCACGAGGCATTGACCAGCGCCAGCCGCACGGGAGGGCGCTTCGGCGCCGACACCTGCGGTTTCGCCGCGGTCCTGGGGGCGCACGCTTCAGCGGCAAAGCCAACGGCGGCCAGGCCGCCAAACTTGAGGAGAGAACGTCGATCCATGGCAAGGGATCATATAGGAGTCGCGCCCGCTTCGCTCGCGTCCCGCCCTAGTCGTCCCGCAACACCACGTTCGGGTCCACGCGTGAGGCGCGCCAGGCCGGCAGCCAGCAGGCGACCGCCGCCACCAGCGTAATGGTCGCAACCACCGCCACCAGCGTGGTCGGATCCGTCGGCTCCACGCCAAACAGCAGCGATGCGATCAGCCGGTTCAGCCCGAACGCGCCGGCCAGGCCGGCGACAATGCCGATGGTCGTCAGCGTCAGGCCCTGCCTCATGACCTGCGCCATCACGCTCGACTGGTCGGCGCCCAGCGCCATGCGGATGCCGATCTCCCTCCGGCGCTCGGCCACCATGTACGACAGCACGCCGTAGGTGCCGATCGCCGCCAGCAGCAGCGCCAGGCCGGCGAAGACACCGAGCAACTGCGCCAGCAGCCGCGGGCGCCGGATCGATTCCTCGAACACGTCGTTCATCTCGCGGAGCCGCACCACCGGCACGGTGCGGTCGGCCTCGCGAACCACCCCCTCCACGGTCTGCAGCAGCGTGTCGGCCGGCAGCGTCGAGCGCATCACCATGTTCAGGGTGCCTGGCGCGAAGTTGAACGGCGGGCCGGCGAGGGCGGTCTGATCGATCAGGCCGTAGAACTCGTGGCCGGTCTTCTGATCGACGCCGCCCTGCTTCACGGCTTTGGCGACGCCGATCACCGTGAACCAGGGCGCCTTGTCGCCCAGCTGGGAGCTCGGGCGCAGGCGCTGGCCAATCGGGTTCTGCCCCTTCCAGAAGGTGTTGACGAGCGTCTCGTTGACCACGGCCACCAGCCCGGGCGACGCGGCATCGCTCGCCTGGAACCCGCGGCCCTGCACGATGGGGATGCCCATGGTCTCGAAGTAGTCGGTCATCACCTGCTGGTAGTAGTCGATGTTCTCGAATGGCCCCTCTGGCGGCGCGGTGTAGTTGTCGATGTCGGTGTCGTTGGCGTTGAGCGGCCGGTTCGGCGGCAGGCCCGACATGCCCGAGGCGGCCTGCACGCCCGGCATGGCGCGCAGCTTGTCGAGCAGCCGCTGGTACATTTGCCCGCGCGAGTTCGCCTGCGGGTAGTTGGCGGTCGGCAGGGTCAGCGAGAAGGTGACCAGGCGCGACCGATCGAAGCCGGCGTCCACCGAGGACAGGTTGTAGACGGTGCGCAACAGCAGGCCGGCGCCAATCACGAGCATCACGGCAAGCGCCACTTCGACCATGACCAGCCCGCGTCGAACGTGGTGACGGGCCGCGCCGGTGGCGCCCTTGGCGCCGCCTTCCTTCAAGGCCGTGACCAGGCCCTTCACGCGCGTGTGCATGATCGGCGCCAGGCCGAAGATCAATCCGGTCGCGATCGACACGCCGAACGTGAACAGCAGCACGAGCGGATCGACCGTCACCTCGCTGGTCCGCGGCAGGCTCGCGGGGTAGGCGCGCACCAGCGCCTGCACGCCCACCTGCGCCAACAGCAGGCCGAGCGCGCCGCCGGCCATCGACAGCAGCGCGCCCTCGGTCATGAACTGCCGCAGCAGCCGGCCGCGGCCGGCGCCGAGCGCCGTGCGCACGGCGAACTCGCGATGCCGGGTTTCCGCGCGCGCCAGCAACAGGTTCGCCAGGTTGGCGCAGGCGATCAGCAGCACCAACCCCACCGCCGCCTGCAGCACCCAGATCGAGCGGCTGGCGCTGCCGACAATCTCGTCCTGCACCGGCTTCATCTGCAGGATGTGCCCGAAGTTGGTCTTCCTCTCCTCCGCGGTCTTGGGCAGCGGCGCGAACACGTGGTTCTTGACGCCGACGCGATCGCCCCAGTTCTGGATCAGCCCCGCCAGCTCCGTCTGCGCCGCCTGCGGCGTCACGCCGGCCTTGAGACGCCCGATCAAGTAGAGGAAATGGTTGCCGCGGTTCTGGCGGTTGCCGGGATTCAAGCCGAGCGGCATCCAGATCTCGGTGCGGTTGTCCATGACGTCGGCGCCCGGCGGCATGATGCCGATCACTTCGCGGCGCAGCCCGTTGACCTCGACCAGCTGGCCGATCATCGGCTGCCCGCCGAAGGCGCGCTGCCACAGCTCGTGCGACAGCAGGAGCACGGCCGGCAACTGCTGGGGCGGGGCGCCGGGCTGGGGCGGTGGTCCGGTCAAATCCGTTTCGCCCTTGGCAAAGAGGCGGCCCTGCGCCGGTTGGACGCCGAGGGCGGTCATCAACTGGTCGTCCACCGACGCCGACCGCACCCGCATCGGGCGATCACCGGCGGTGAGGTTGACCTCGCCGGTGGTGTAGGCGCCAACCGCCGAAAACGACTTGGTGATCTCGCGGAACTCGAAATACTCCGGCGGCGACACCCAGAACTGCAAGAACCCGAAAGCGGGAAACTGCGTGGTGAGGTACATCAACTGCTCGGGCTTCGAATAGCCGAGCGGGCGCAGGATCACGCCGTTGACGATCGAGAAGATGGCGGTATTGGCGCCAATGCCAAGGGCCAACGTCAGGATGGTGATGATGGTGAACGCCGGCGCGCGCAGCAGGCCGCGAACCGAGTGGCGAAGGTCCTGGCGAAGGTGGTCGAGGCTCATGGGGGCTTTGACGGCCGGCAGGGTTGAAGGGTTGAAGTATAAGTGTGGGGCTTGACCCGCCTCCTCGTGCTTGCGCTGGCGGCGCTCCTCACAGTATTTGACGAGCGCACACCCGTCCCAGGTTTCTTTGACCTCCCAGTGACGGGCGGCACCGCCACGTACGAGGAACTGGGCCTCGCGCCCGAGGAACGAGGGGCCGCGCTGGCGCTGCTGGCGCGGCAGACCCACAGCCAGGGCGTGGCGGCCACCCCGCGGCCGCCGGACTCCAGGCCGATCACCATCGCCGCGCCGCTCACCGCGGACCACTGGCGCGACCTGCTGGAGCTCAATGGCCGCGCCGACCTCTTCCCCGCGCTCCTCTCCAATCGCTCGGTGCTGCTCGTGTGCGGCGCGACGCTGACGGCCGATCCGTCGGTGCGGCAGTTGCTGGACCGCGATCGCGCGCTGTTGCGCTGGCTCACGCGCACTGCGCCGGGCGCCTTCTCGGTCGCGGCGCGCGGGCTGAAGATCGACAACGGCAAGATTGCCGTGCCCGGCGGCGCCGCCGCGGAGCCAATCTGGGAGGCCCTCGCGGGTGAAAAGGTGGCGCGCCCCGCCGACTTCATTCGCGCCATCGTCACGCGCGAGTCGGGCCGCCTCGCGTGGTTCTACGACACCATCGCGTCGATGAGCGCCGAGCGCCTCGCGGTCGCCTACGGTCCCGGCCCGATCGACGCGCAGGTCGAACAGGCCCGCGCCCTGTTCGACGGCTTTCGCACCGGCGACCAGAACTGGAAGCTCGAGGAGCATCCGTTCCTGCGCGGCGTCGCCGATGCGTGGATGGTCACGACGCAGGTCGCCATCAGCAACGGCTCGGTGGCCGCGCCCAACTGGCAGTGGCTCTGGGAGGCGGCGTTCGATCAAGAGGACCTGTCGCGGCGCGAGGCCGCGGCGGTGCCACGGTCGCCGGCGACGCCGGTCACGCTGGCGTGGCTCGCGGTGAAGATCGCCTCCGCGCCCCCGCGGGAACGGCGCGATCGCTACGAGATGGCGCGGTTCGCGCAGGCGGTGTTCGGCACCGTCACCGAGGCCGACGCGACGGATGTGATGATGGCGCTGGCCGGCTATCGGCGGTATCGCGCGCTGCTCCTGACGCTGGATCGGCTCGGCATCCGCGCGCCGGGTACTTACGCCAAGGCCGTGGCCGCGGCGCAGCGTCTCGGCGAGCGTCCGGGCCGCGAGCGCCGGCACGGCCTGATCGCGCTGCAAGGCGCGCTGGCCATCGTCGAGCGCGCGCGGGTGTCGCGCGCGATCACCACCGAGGCCGCCGAACGGCTGGTGTTGTCGCTGGCCGGCGCCGTGGATCACGATGCGCCGATCACGCCCGCGGTGGCGCAGTGGCTCACCACCACCTTGTCGGATGCGCTGCCGCCGCTGGTGAGGCCCGACCGGTGGACCACGCGAACGGCGTACGAGTCCAAGTTCCTGCAGGCCATGGCCGGGCCGCCGGGTGAGCCCGCGTTGCCCGTAATCGAGTGGGAAGGCCTGACCTACCAATTGGATCTGACCGCCGCCGAGTACCAGCGGATCCAGGAGATTCGCGAGCAACTGGAGTCGCCCGGCCTGGATGCCGCCCTGGCGTCAGGGCAGGCCCAGCCGATCGCCGATGCGCTGATGGCACTCGTCTACGCGCCGGCGCTCGGCGATCCGTCTGGCCCCGCGCTGCTGGGCGCCGACATCATCACGCGCCATGATTTCGGCCTCGACGCGCCGGCCGCGGCGCGCCGCAACGGCCTGGCGTGGTCGCCGCCCCGCGATCAGGCCGGTGACGGCTTGCCATGGCGGGTCGAAGGCGCGCTCCTCGGCCTCGACCTCGGCCTGGCGCGGCTGTCGCTGCGCCGCCTGGCCGACAACGAGATGCCGGTGGCGCCAACCATCAACCTCAACGATCAGCTGACCATCGCTCGCTCGATCCCTTCGCTGAACGCGCGCGACCTCACCGACGCCGACCGCGATCGCATCGTGCAGGCGCTGGCCCGCGGACGCCGGCGCGTGGCAGCGGCCGGCGCCAACATCGCCGCGCTGACGGCGCTCGCCGGCGAGGCGCGCCTGTCGCCGGTCGTCCGCCAGACGCTGCCCTGGACCGCGACCCGCACGCCGGAGGCGGTGGCGTCGCTGTTCGCGCTGCGCGAGTTGCTCTGGCTCGGGAAGCCGGAGATGAGCAAGGCCGCGCTCGATCGCTGGGGGGTCTATTCCGAAGGCCTCGACGGACGACTGGTCACGGCCATGCCCGAGTCGGCGCCGTGGGAAGACTTCGGCGGCCGCGCCGACGGCGGCGTCATCGGCACGCAGGCGCCGGACCTCATCCTGCGGCTGGCCGAAGAAACGGCGCGCCTCAAGCTCCCCGCGCGCCTGGTGCCGTCATTGCTGACTTTTGCGGCCCAGGATTACTGGCACGACGTCGCGGCGCGCTTCCCGGACGACTGGCCGGCCATGGCGCGACAGGCACTGGCGCTTTCGCCGTCGCGGGTAGAAGATTACGTGGCGGCGCTGGCCGGCAACGGCCCGCTCCGCTCGCAGTAGGGGTCTGACCCCGAGCAAGCAGTGCCGAGGGGTCTGACCCCTACGCAGGTTGTCATTGATGTTCCGACTGTTCGTCCTACTCACGGCGTTCACGCTGGCGGCCTCGGCGCAGGAACTCCCGCCACCCGGGCTCGAGATCCGCATCGTCTCGCCCGAGCCGGATTTCTACGTGAGCGGTGCCACCGTGCTGAAGGCCGAGATCCTCCCGAAGATGCTGGCCACGCGCGTGGCGCAGTTGTTGTTCTTCGCCGACGGCAAGCAGGTCTGCAACGTGCTGGACCCGATCGCCGCCGAGTGCACGTGGGACGCCGGCGCCGAGATCAGGCCGCACGTGTTGCGCGTGGTGGCCAACCTGATCGGCGGCGGCCGCGTGGTCGCCAGCTCGCGCACCAAGGGGCTCGACCAGGTCGAGAAGGTGAACGTCGAGGTGGTGCAGGTCACCGCGGTCGTGACCCGCGACCATCGCTTCGTGTCGGGCCTGCCGCAAACCGCGTTCCGCCTCACCGAGGACGGCCAGCCGCAAGTGATCGGACACTTCTCCGCCGAAGGCTCGCCGCTCGAGATCGTGGTGGCGATCGACGTCAGCGAGAGCATGACGCAGGCCATGCCGCAGCTGAAGAACGCGGTGAAGAAGTTCCTGGGCGCGCTGGGGCCGAAAGACCAGGTTACGCTGGTCGCCTTCAACGACAACATGTTCACGCTCACCCGCCGCGAGACCAGCGTCGTGCAGCGCACGCGCGCGGTGGATCGGCTGTCACCATGGGGCGGCACCGCGCTCTACGACGTGATCGTGCGCGGCGTGCAGCAGCTGTCGCGCGCCTCGGGCCGCCGCGTGCTCGTCGTGTTCAGCGACGGCGACGACCGCTCGAGCCACGCCACCATCACCGCCGTGGAAAAGGCCGTGCGCGCCAACGACGCCACCCTGTTCATGGTGGCGCTCGGCCGCGGGGTGAAGGAAGCGCAGCTCAAGTCCGGCATCGAACGCCTGGTGGACCTCAGCGGCGGGCGCGCCCTGTTCGTGGAGCGGAGCGATCAGCTCGACCAGCCCTTCGCCGAAATCCTTGAGGAGCTGTCGAATCAATACATGATCGGCTACGAGTCCACCAACCCCAGGCGCGACGGCGCCTGGCGCGAGGTCAAGATCGAGATCCCGGGCACCGGCTACTCCGTTCGCGCGCGACAGGGTTATCGCGCGCCGGGTTCCTAAATGACGACCACGCGCGCGCTCGTGACGGTCGCCCTCGCCTGGGTGGGTGGCGTAGTCACGCTTGGCGCCCAGCAGCCGCAACCGGCGCCGCCACGGCCAAGCTTCGAGACCAAGGCGGAACTGGTGCTCGTCGACGTCAACGTGGTGGATCGCGACGCCAGGCCGGTGCCCACCCTGGCGGCCGGCGACTTCGAGTTGCAGGTCAACGGGCAGCCGCGGCCGATCCAGTCGGTCCAGTTCATTTCCACGGCCCCGACCAACACCACCCCGGCCACTCCGCGGGAGACCAACTACACGTCGAACGAGTCGGCCACCACCGGCCGCCTGCTGCTGTTCGTGGTGGACGAGAGCAACCTGCGCGTCGGGTCGTCGCGCTCGGTGCTGCGCACCGCGCAAACGCTGTTCGATCGGCTGGCGCCCGGCGACCTGGTCGGCCTCGCGCGCCTGCCCACCGGCGTCGGCAACGTCGAGTTCACCTCGGATCGCAAGCGCGTCGCCGAGGCGCTGCTCAAGGTCAGCGGCAGCGTCTCGGCCCGCGCCGGCATGGCCAAGGTCAACATCAGCGAAGCGTGGGCGCTCGAGAACAACGACACCTCGCTGTGGGAGCAGGCCATCGCCCGCGAGTGCGCCGGCGACACCGGTCCCGCCCTCGACGCCTGCACCACCACCGTGGAAAGCGACGCGCGGAGCCTGCTCCTCGAGGCCAGCTCACGGACGCGGATCGGGGTCACGGCCCTCGAAGGCCTGCTCAAGGGCCTCGCGCAACTCAAGACCCCGATCAACATCGTGATGATCTCCGAGGGCATGTTCGTCGGCCGCGATCGCCAGAACATGCGCGAGATTGGCCGCCGCGCCGCCGAGGCGCGCGCCACCATCCACATCATCCGTCCCGGCCAGTCGTTCTTCGACATGGACGACGCGACCGCCCCGGGCCTGTCGCGCTTCTACGACGATGGGCTGTTGAGCGAGGGGCTGGAGCTGCTGGCGGAACAGACGCGCGGAACGCTGGCGACCGTCAACGCCGCGGCGAACATCGCGTTCGATCGGCTCGGCCGCGAGCTCTCCGGCTACTACCTGCTCGGATTCGAGCCCACCGAGGCCGATCGCACCGGGAAGGAACACCGCATCCGCGTGCAGGTGAAACCGCGCGGCCTGACCGTGCGGGCGCGGCCGACGTTCGTGCTGCGCGACACCGTCGAAACCGCGGCCGCCACGGCCGCCATGACACCGATGGAACAACTGACTGAGGTGCTGCGGCAGCCGCTGCCCAGCCGGGTGTTGCCGATGCGCGTGGCCAGCTTCACCGCCCTCGACTCCGGCACCGCCAAAGTGCGCGTCGTGATCAGCGCCGAAGTGGGCGATGCGGCGGCCACCGGGATGGACCTGCCGGTCGGCGTGATCGTCCTCGACAAGAACGATCGCACGGTGATGAATCGCGCCGGCCTGACCACGCTGGCTCCGGCCAGCGTGCGGGGCGAGTCGCCGCGCCTGATCCTCACGTCGCTCCTGCTCGATCCCGGGGAGTACACCTTGCGCGTGGCGGCGGTCGATGAGCGGGGCCGCGCCGGCAGCGTGCACCACACCATCAACGCGCGCCCGTCGCGCATGGGCGGTGGCTTGAACGTGTCGGACCTGATGCTCGTGCCGCAGCCGCCCACCGCCGGCGAGTTGCCGCGGCCGCGGCCCTCCGCCATCATCGATTCCGAGACCCTGACCGCGATGGTCGAGATCAGCGGCAGTGACGCCAGCCTGCTGGGCCGGGCGAAGGTGATGATCGAGATCGCGGACGCCGAGAACGGCAATCCGCTGGTGAGCGTGGAGGCGCGGCAGGCGCCGCGCGGCAACAACCTGCGGGCGTTCGCGGCCACGCTGAAACTCGGCGTGCTGCCGCCGGGCGAGTACGTCGCCCGCGCCATCGTCAAGGCCCCGGGGCAACCGGATCTGCGGCTGGTGCGACCGTTTCTCATGGCTCCCGTTGTCGCCGAGACCACGGCGGTGTCGATCGATCCGCGCGTGCCGCTGGATCCGGATGCCCCGCCGGCGCCGCTGGCAGAGGTGAAGATCTTCGCGCCGGTGCCGCGCTTCGTGAGGGGAACGGTGTTGATCCCGAACGTGGTCGCGCCGTTCCTGGATGGCCTGACCGCCCTGCATCCGCCTTCGCCGGCCGTGGAAGAGGTCATCGAGAAGGCGCGCAACGGCCAGTTCTCGGCGCCCGCGGACGCGGGCAGTACCCCGGACGATGAGCTGAACCTGGCGTTCGTGCGCGGCCTGGAAGCCTTCAGCAAGGGCGAGGTGCCACAGGCGGCGGCGTGGTTCCAGCAGACCCTGAAGGGCGCGTCCGACTTCCTCGGCGCGGCGTTCTACCTCGGCGCCACCCATGCCGCGCTCGGCCGCGACAAGGAGGCGGTGGGCGCGTGGCAGATGGCGCTGCTCAGCGAAAACCCTGGCGCCGTGTATCCCGCGCTCGTCGATGCGCTGCTGCGCATGGGTGACGGCCGGCAGGCGGTGGATCTAATCGAAGAGGCGCCGTCGGCGTGGGCCAGCGACAGTGACCGCATCCGCCGCGAAGCCACCGCGCTGGCCATGCTCGGCGACTACGGCGGGGCGCTGCCGAAGCTCGTGGACCTGCTCGACAATACCAAGAACGACGACCAGCCGCTCCTGTTCATCGCGATCCAAGTGCTCTATCGCATGCACGTGCAGGACAAGGGTCTCAGCGCCGACCACCTCGCGCGCTTCCGCAACTACGTCGAGCGCCACCAGGCGCTGGGCGGACCGGATCGCGCGATGGTGGAGACGTGGCGGCGGTTCGTCCTGAAATAGGGGTCTGACTCCGAGCAGGTGTTGCCGAGGGGTCTGCGCCCTGCGTCCGCTACGGCAACTCTTCAAGCGGCTCGCCGGCCACACGCGTGAGCGCGGCGGAAAACGCTTCCCAAACTGCTCGCTGCTTGGCGAGTACTCCGCGGCCACCTGGTGTCAGCCGGTAATAGCGGCGACGCCGCCCGGCGGCTTGACCACCGGAGCCTTGGCGAAGGTGGTGCTTTTCCACCCAGCGCCCTTCGATCAGTCCTTTGTCCTCGAGGCGATACAGGGTGGGGTAGAGAGAGGTGACGTGAAAGGTGATCACGCCGCCGCTGCGTTCGGTGATCAGTTGGGCGATCTGATAGCCGTGACGCTCCTGCTCTTCGAGCAGGGCGAGGATGAGGAGTTCGGCGCTCCCACGCTTGAGCTCGCGCTCAAGGGATGTTGCAGCCATATATGGCTATAACAAGTATCATTAAGTTGCTGACATAACAAGGGTTGAAGGCCTGACAGAACTATTACAGAGCGGGCTTTGAGGGCCTGCTACTGTCTGTCCATCATGATTCCTGTGACCGAGATTTATGGCCGCAAGGCCGCCAAGGGTATTAACTGGATCACCTTCATTGCGATGACGGCGTTCCACATCGGCGCCGTCGCGGCGTTCTGGTACATCGACTTCGGCGCCATCATGGCGGCGGTCATCCTGTGGTGGGTGGCGGGCTCGCTGGGCATCGGCATGGCGTATCACCGCCTGCTGACGCACCGCGGCTACAAGACGCCCAAGTGGATGGAGTACTTCCTCACCACCTGCGCCACGCTGGCGCTCGAGGGCGGGCCCATTTTCTGGGTGGCCACGCATCGCATTCACCACCAGTACTCGGATCAGGACGGCGATCCGCACACGCCGAAAGAAGGCGCGTTCTGGGCGCACATGGGCTGGATCCTGATGGGCAAGGGCATGCACCACGACACCGAGGTGCTGCGCCGCTACGCGCCGGACCTCTGCAAGGATCCGTTCCACGTGTTCATGAGCAAGTGGCACTGGGTGCCGCAAGTAGTGGTCGGCCTCGGCCTGCTCGCATTTGGCGGCATTCCGTATGTCCTCTGGGGCACGTTCTTCCGCACCACCTTCCTGCTGCACGCCACCTGGCTGGTGAACTCGGCCACGCACATCTGGGGTTCGCGCCGCTTCCAGACCAAGGATGACTCGCGCAACAGCTGGTGGGTGGCGCTGCTCTCGTTCGGCGAGGGCTGGCACAACAACCACCACGCCCACCCGGTGTCGGCGCGCCACGGCCTGGCCTGGTACGAGTTCGACATGAACTGGATTGCCATCAGCCTCATGAAGGCGGTGGGCCTGGCCTGGGACGTGAAGGTCGCCAAGGTCCGCCAGGAGCTGGAAGAAGAAGCCGCCTGACGTCCGCGGAGCCGCGCTCCGCGTTGGCCTAGAATGGCAGGGTGACCAGGCGCCAGACGGCTTCCATCGTCTTCGTCGTCCTCTGCGTCGTGCTCGTTGCCGCGGCGGTCACGCTCAACATCGGCTGGATTCTCGTGAACGGGCGGCGCGTGGCGCCGCTCGTTCTCGGCGTCATCACCTTCGCGCTCATCATCGCCGGCCTGATCGTCTACACGGTGTTCCTGGTCCGCGAGATGGGCATCACCGAGCAGCAAGACAGCTTCCTCAACTCCGTCACCCACGAACTCAAGACACCGATCGCGTCGATTCGCCTGTACCTGGAAACGCTCCAGGCGCGGGAGGTCGGCGACGCGCAGCGCAAGGAGTTCTACCGCATCATGCTGCAGGACGCCGACCGGCTGCAGCACACGGTGGAGCAGGTGCTGAAGGCCGGCCATGCCCGCCACAAGCGCAAGCTCGATCACCGCGCGCCGGTCGATCTGGTGTGGCTGGTGCAGGACTGCATCGACATCGCCCGCATGCGGCACCACCTGCCGGACACGGCGGTGACGCTCGCCGACGCGGATCCCGGCACGCTGCTCGTGGTTGACGGCAACGTCGACGACCTGCGCACCGCCATTGCCAACCTGCTCGACAACGCCGTGAAGTATTCGAGCGGCACGCCGCACGTGACGGTGCAGGCGGTCGCGGCCACGCCCGACACGGCGTGGGTGCGCGTCAAGGACGCCGGCGTCGGCATTCCGCGCGCGCAACTCGGGCGTATCTTCAGCCGCTTTTACCGCTTCCAGGCCGACGGCGTCAAGGTCAAGGGCACCGGCCTCGGCCTGTACATCGTCCGCTCGATCGCCAAGGCGCACGGCGGCCGCGTGTTTGCCGAAAGTACGGGCGAGGGCAAGGGTTCGACGTTCACGCTCGAGCTGCCGCGCGTGAAAACGGCGGCTCGAAGCGGGCTGGCGCCAGTCGAAGGACCTGCCCTGAGCGAGCTTGCCCGCGCCGAAGGCGCGGGAAAGCGAGTCGAAGGGTGAGCAAGATCCTGATCGTCGAAGATGAGGCCCACCTGGCCGACGGCCTGCGCTTCAACCTCGAGGCCGAGGGCCACGCCGTTGACATCGAAGGGGATGGCCAGGCCGCGCTCGAGCGCCTGCTGGCCAATCGCGACGCCTACGACGCGGTGGTGCTCGACGTGATGCTGCCGGGGCGGAACGGGTTCGAGGTGGTGAAGCAGCTGCGCGCCGCCGGCCACTACGTTCCGGTGTTGATGCTGACGGCGCGCAGCCGGCCGGCGGACGTGTTGCAGGGCTTCGAAGCCGGCGCCGACGACTACCTGCCGAAGCCGTTCGAGTTGCAGATCCTGCTGGCGCGGCTGCACGGACTGCTGCGGCGGCGGCAGTGGCTGCAGCAGCCCGTGCACGAGCACGAGCAGTTGACGTTCGCGGGCCGCACCCTGGATCTCGAGGCGCTCGAACTGCGCGTGGGCGACAAGGCGTACCAGCTCACACAGATGGAGTGCGACCTGCTGCAGTACCTGGTGCGCAACGCCGGCCGGGCGGTGTCGCGCAAGGCGATTCTCGAGGAAGTGTGGGACCTGCACGAAGACACCGACACGCGCGCGATCGACAACTTCATCGTGCGGTTGCGGCGATACCTGGAAGTCGACCCGACCAAGCCGAAGCACCTGCTCACGGTGAGGGGAGTGGGTTACAAGTTTGTGGAATAGGTCCGCCTAAAGGCGGACACCACATCGATGTAGTGTCCGCCTTTAGGCGGACCTATCGCATCCCGAACAACAGGAACGACGTCTTCTGCGTCGGGCGGAAGTTGTCGTCCGACATCACCAGCAGCGTGCGCAGGCCGCCGGCGGTCGGGCCAAACGCGAGCCCTTCGAAATTCTCCAGGTGGGCCAGCGCCGGCGACAGCTTCGGCGCCAGCGTCGAGAGATCCAGCAGCAGCGTCTTGCGCGCGGTGTTTCCCGACAGGGTGACCGAGAACAACTGGATCGCGTTGGCGGGCACGGTGCCGGCCGCGTTCATCAGGCACGCCCGTTCCAGGGCGATCAGCGTGGTCTCGGAGATTGCCAGCAGCTCCACCAGGCCGTTCTCGCCGTCGCTGCAGATGTCCGGAAAGCCGTCAACCTTGGGCGTTGGCGAAATCGTGTAGCGCCACTGCCGCCCGGGCTTCCAGGTCGCGCCGCTCGGCTCAAACTCGATCAGGCGGCCCTCGCCGCCGCGCGCGGACGTGGTGACGGCGTGCTCCGCCAGCGGTTGTTCTAGACCGGCGATCAGGCGGCCGCCCGGCGTGCGCGTCAGGCTCTCGAACCCCTGGTTGTCGCGGACACCGGTCCGGCCATCGACGCTGATCTGGAATTCCTTCGGGTAGCCGATCACGCCGGTGACCACACCATCTCGCGTCACCTGGAGAATGGCCGGCTGCCACACGCCGTCCCTGGTCAGGTGGCCTTCCTCGCCCATCAGGAAGGTGCCGTCCGGCAGTGCGGTGATGGCCTCGAGGTCCGCCTGCGTCGCAATCCGATCGACCACGCCTGGGCCGGCGCTCAGCGCCTGGACGCGGGTCGGCGACACCTCGAACCGTCCGCCGGTCAGCGTCACGGACAGCCACGCCACGCGCGAGCCCTCGCGGTCGTCAATCACGCTCAGCCACTGTCCGCTTGTCGCATCGAGCACGAGGCCCGACAGGCTGCCGAATCTCTGGCTCCCAGCAATCCGCGGATTAGGAGCGCCGGACGGCCGCGTGAACTCGCCCATCCACGTCAGCAGCGGCGGGAAGCCGGCGATCGGCGTGCCGGGACCCGCTGGGGCTGACCGCGACGCGGCGCAGGCTGACGTCGTCACGATCACGAGCATTGCGATCACCGCGGCCCGCAGCCGCGGCCACCAGGAGCCCAACCGGTCAGTAGTCATCCGTCCACATGGTAAGCTCGTCCGCGCGTGTGTTCTTGTAGAGTCTCGATAGTTCTTTTCTGCCTTCTCGGTCTCCCGGCAACCTCCCAGGCACAGTCCCCCTCGGCACCGACGGCGCAGGCGCTGAAGACCACGGCGCCGCCGAAACTCGATGGGCGCCTTGACGATCCGATCTGGCAGAAGGCCGCCGTGATCAGCGGCTTCAGGCAGCGCGAGCCGGACCAGGGCGCCGACGCCAGTGAAGCCACCACGGTCCGGATCGCCTACGACCAGGCCCACCTCTACATCGGCGCCATCATGACCGACAGCGTGCCGGCCGAGATCCGCGCTTCGGAGCTGCGCCGCGACAACACGCTCGAGAGCGACGACACCTTTTCGGTGCTGCTCGACACCTACCACGATCACCGCAACGCGTTCGTGTTCCGCGTCAACCCGGGCGGCACCCGCTTCGACGCGCTGGTCCGCAACGAGGCGCGCTTCTACTACGCCGACTGGGACGAGCAGTGGACCGCCGCCGCCGTGCTCACCGACACCGGCTGGTCGGTGGAGATTGCCATCCCCTTCAAGATCCTGCGCTTCACCGGCGCCGCGTCGCAGGCGTGGGGCCTCAACTTCGAGCGCGTGATCAAGCGCCGCAACGAGATGTCCTACTGGGCGGGATGGGGCCGCAACTTCGCGTTCCAGAACGTCTCGCAGGCCGGGCAGCTCAACGGGCTCGCCGACATCAAGCAGGCGGAGCGCATCCGCCTGCGCCCGTACTTCCTCGGCGGCGCCGAGTCGCTCGACGCCGTCGCGGTGCCGGTGTCCCGGCGCCGCATCACGGACCTCGGCATCGACGACCTGAAGTGGCAGGCCACGTCGACCCTGACCGCCGACCTGGCGGTGAACCCTGACTTCGCGCAGACCGAAGTGGATGCGCAGCAGGTCAACCTCACCCGCTTCAGCCTGTTCTTCCCCGAGAAGCGCCAGTTCTTCGTCGAGGGCGCCGACTCGTTGCGAATGGGCGTGGGCCTGCTCCACTTCGGGCCGCCGCCCCTCGAGTTGTTCTACAGCCGCAACATCGGCCTCTCGAACCAGGGCACGCCCATCACCATCCCGGTGGGCGGCAAGCTCACCGGTAAGGTCGGGGGATTCGATGTCGGCGTGCTGAACGCGCAGACCGACGACACCGGCCGCCAGGCCGGCGAGAACTACACGGTGGGACGCGTGCGCAAGGAGATCCTCGGCCGCTCCTACGTCGGCGCCATGGTCACCAACCGGCAAGGCGGCGGGTTGCGCAACACGGTGCTGGGCGCGGATGCGCGGTTCACGTTCTTCAACAACCTGAATGTGATGGGACTCGCCGCGCGATCGGAAGACCGCGGCAAGCCGGCGCAGTGGGCCACGCAACTGGGCGCCGAGTGGCGCGACGACTTCGTCGAGGCGGGCGCCAACTACATCGACATCGACCCGGGCTTCAACCCGGGCATCGGCTACGTGCGCGCGCGCGAGCGGCTGATCGGCGTGCGCGGGTCGCTCAAGCCGCGGCCGAAACGCTGGCGCATCCGCCAGTTCGAGCTGACCCCGAGCACCGTGTGGTACCACGACCACGAGCGCGTGCTCAGGAGCCGCGAGAGCAACTTCACCTTCGCCACCGCGTTTGAAACCGGCGACCGCATCGAGATCGTGCCGTTCGACAGCTTCGAGCGCGTGGTGCGTCCCTTCAACATCGGCCCCGGCGTGGTGCTGCCGGTCGGCACCTACGACTGGAGCGGGCTCACGGTGAACCTCCGGTCGTACAACGGCCGCAAGGTCAGCGGCAACGTGTCGCTCAGCGCCGGCAATTTCTACGACGGCACCAAGAAGACCGTGACGCTGGCCGGCGACCTGCGGCCGAACAAGATGCTGTCGATCAACCCGAGCTACCAGATCAACGACGTCCAGCTGTCGCCCGGGTCGTTTGTCACCCACCTGTTTGGCCTGCGGGCCAACGTGTCGTTCTCGACCAACCTGCTGACCTCGGCGTTTGCGCAATACAACAGCGCCGGCCAGCTGGCCGCGACGCAGGTGCGCGTGAACTACATCTTCCGGACCATCGACAACGTGTTCCTGGTCTACAACGAGACGCGCTACACGGACGGCGCCTTCGACGGCCGCGCCAACAAGTCGCTGGTGCTCAAGGTCACCTATTCCGTCCATCGGTAGGCGGATTTCGGCCAGATCTCGAAGGTTCGACCGCTGGCGACTCGTGTTTTTGAGCCGTTCCGCGCGAAAAATAAGGAAAAACTAAGGTCGCAATTGTTTGTGCAAGCAGGTGGGCTGGCTTACACTTACCGGTCTTTGTTCCATCTGAACGTCCTTGTAGTCCGCCTGAGTAGTTCCCTGGGTAACTGAATAGCCACAGCTTTTGGAGGCGGTCTCATGCGCCGGTTCGCTCCCCTTGCGCCGCGACGTAATGCGTACGTGCGTCTAGTTCTCGGTGCCTGCTTCGCCATCGGTTTGGCGATGTCCACCATCCAGGCCCAGATTCCCGGCCGCAACGTCAACATGGTGTCGGGCACCAAGTGGCCCGACGGCGACCCCTACCTCCAGCGCCAGAACGAACCGTCCGTGGCCGTCTCCACCAGGAACCCGCTGCACCTGCTGGCGGGCGCCAACGACTACCGCACGGTCGATCTGCCGTTTGTGAATGGGGCGGATGAGACGGGCGACGCCTGGCTCGGGCTCTTCAAGTCTTTCGACGGCGGTCAACGCTGGCGGACGACGCTGCTGCCAGGGTATCCGCAGGACACCTCGACCGAAGGCATGACCTCACCGCTTTACGGCTATCAGGCCGGGGCCGACCCCGTCGTGCGGGCGGGCACCAACGGTCTTTTCTATTACGCAGGACTGGCCTTCGACCGCGGAGAAGGCGGGCGAAGCGCCGTCTTCGTCGCGCGCTACATCGACAACAACAATCGGGAAGACAACTATCAGGCCAGGCAGGGGCAACCGCCCGGTGACCCGCTCCAATACGTCGGCACGACGCTCGTCGCCCGCAACAATGGCCGGCGGTTTCTGGACAAGCCATGGATTGCGGTGGATATCCCACGCGACGGTGGCACCTGCCGCATTCCGGGACCCAACGGCTCGAAGCAAGTGATTCCGGCGGGCGCCGTGTATGCCGCGTTCTCGTCGATCTACGAAGACGGCCTCGGGCTGCGATCGGACATCCTGCTGTCGCGCTCCACCGACTGCGGCGCGTCGTGGTCGGCGCCGGCCAAGGTCAACGACGGCGGCCGGGTCAACCAGGGCGCGTCGATCGCCATCGACCCGCGCAACGGCACAGTGCACGTGGCGTGGCGACAGTTCGCGTCGAGCGCCGCACCTGGACAGACCGATGCCATCATGTCGGCGCGCTCGGTCGACCGCGGCCGCCGCTTCAGCGCGCCTGGCTTGGCCCGTGCCTTTGCCCACGATCGGGACGACAAGGGCGATCACGACCCTGGGCGCTACTTCGAGCACCGGGGGAAATCGAGGGAGAGGGAAGAAGAGGAAGATCAGGAGCATGAACGGACGGGGAAGAAGTCGAAGAAGCCCGCGGTCGGAAGGCCGGTCAATGTGGCCGGCGAGGTCGCGGAGTTCGATCAGCCCACCTCCGATATCAACGCATTCCTAATGTTCCGGACCAATTCCTATCCGTCGATGGCCATCGACGGCACGGGGCGGGTCTATCTGGCGTGGGCCGAACGCGGCTTCACCTCATCGCCGCAGAACGATGCCCGCATCGTCATCGCCACGTCGCCAGACGGCCGTGCCTGGACGGCGCCGACGCCGGTCGCCACCAACGAAGGCAACAACGGACACCAGTTAATGCCCTCGCTGACATTTGGCGGCGGGCGGCTCGTGCTTGTTTACTACGACCTGCGCGAAGACGTCTCGGGGCAGTTCACGCAACTCATCGACGACAAGAGCGCCATTGCCGCCGCTTACAAGCGGCACACACTCGACCTGCGCGCGTCGATGGGACTACCTGGGGCTACGCCGGTGTTTGCGACGTCGGTGCGCGTCTCCGATTACCTGGCCGCGTTCAGAAGAGCACCGGACGGCACGCTCGTCGAGGACCAGTTGCAGTACAACCCGCCGAACCTGCCGATGTTCAAGAAGGGCACGGCCCCGTTCATGGGCGACTACGTGGATGTCGCCGTGTCGCCGGCATTCGTTCCGACCGCCACGGGCGGCTGGGCCTTCAACACGAACGGCTCGCAGCCGGTCTTCCACGCCGTGTGGACCGACAACCGCGACGTGCGGCAGCCCGCTGCGGGTCCGAACGGGAAACCCGATTGGTCCAACTACACCCCGCCAACCGCGCGCACCGGGGTGAGCGTTTTTGACCCGACGCAGAACGTGTCTCAGACGTGCGACGTTAACTCGACCGGATCGCGCAACCAGAACATCTATACGGCCCGCGTATCAACCGGTTTGGTCACCGGGTCGCCTGGTAACACCAAGCCGCTCAGCTCCACGGTCCAGCGGGCCTTCGTGGTCTTCGCGCAGAACACGTCGCCGACGACCAAGTCGTTCCGCATGACCATCGCCGGCCAGCCCGCAGGCGGCCGCGCGTCGTTCCGGCAGTTCGACGTTGACTCCGCCGGCCAGGCCCTGGCGCCGCTCACCAGCATCATCGTGACGACGCCCAGCCGATCGACGGCCGCCCGCTCGGTGTACGCCACGTCTTCGAACCCGAAGGCACAGATACAGGTCGACGTGGTCGAGATGCCGTACGGCGGGACGACACCTGCGGTGCCGCTGACCGAACGCATCATCTTGAACCCGGACATCGCCAACCCGGACATCGCCAACCCGGATATCGCCAACCCAGACATCGCCAACCCGGACATCGCCAACGCCGAGGTCTATAACCCCGACATCGCGAACCCGGACATCGCCAACCCCGATATTGCCAATCCGGACATCGCCAACCCCGACATCGCTAATCC
>JBAZYO010000026.1 GCA_041659285.1 Vicinamibacterales bacterium
TCGTTGGCGACGTCCTTAGGCGACACCCGCGCCGGAATCCGCTCGGCGCACTCGAGGCTGGCGCTTGGGTCGAAGTTCACGCACTGGATGCACGACCGCAGATCCACCTGGCACTTCGGGCACTTGCTGCGCGACATGATCTCGGTGTCGACGATGGTGCCGCAGCGTGAGCAGCGGGCCACCTGGCGCGAACTCATCATGCGCGGGTTGCGCGCGCCTTCAGAGGAGATGCGCCTGGCGCCGGCCGGGGCGCCGGGCTCGCGCTCGGGCTTCGGCGTGGACCGTTCCGGGCTGTCGCCGCGCGGTTTGCGCTCGCCGCTCTCCTGGTAGCCGCGCTGCTTGTATTTACGGTCGTCCGACATTTACGCGCTCACTATAACGCGCACTTCTGGCCGGGAGGGTAAATCTCGTCGGGAGGGCACTTCTGGTCGGGGGAAAAGTGCCGAGACGCATGGGGTGGGCAACCGACAGTGGGGGAAGCACCGGGTTGGCCCGCCACCATGCGCTGGCAGAATGCTAGTTATGCGCCCCAAAGATGCGTTTGTCAAGAGGAGGGGTATTATCGCCCTCATGATGCGCTTCCACCGTCTCCCACTCCTCGTCGTGTTCGCGTTGCTCTGCTCCGCGGGCTTCAGCGTTGCCCAGGAGAAGCGGGTCCTGTCGTTCGTGGACGTGCTGGAGCTGCCGACGCTCCAGGATCCGCAGCTGTCGCCGGACGGCAAGCAGATTCTGTTCATCATGGAACGGCCAGACTGGAAGGCCAACCGGAGAGTTGGCCACATCTACCGCATTAACGCCGATGGCACCAGCCAGGTGCAGTTGACGTCTGGGGAGAGCGGCGAATCGAGCCCGCGCTGGTCGCCCGACGGCGAGTCCATTGCCTTCACGACACGCCGCGACCCCGACACCAACAACCAGATCTACGTGCTGCGCGCGGACGGCGGCGAGGCGCGCCGCCTCACGAATCACGCGACGGCGCCCGGCAACCTCACCTGGGCGCCGGACGGCAAGACCATCTACTTCACCGCCCCCGACGCGAAGTCGGCGGACGAGAAGGAAAAGGACCGCCTCCTGGACGATGTCTACGCGTTCGAGGAGAACAATTTCAAGCAGCGCCACTTGTGGACGGCGGACCTGGCCGGCAAGACCACGCGAATCACGGAAGGCGACTGGTCGGTCGGCGGTTTCGAGCTGTCGGCGACCGGGTCGCGCATCGCGATGACGCGCACGCCGAGCCCGTTGCTGGAATTCACCGATCGCACGGAAGTGTGGGTGATGGACGCTTCGGGCGCGAACGCGAAGCAGCTCACCAGCAACAAGGTTCCGGAGAGTGGCGCGGCCTTGTCGCCCGACGGGTCAACCGTGCTGTTCACGTCGGCGTCGAACGAGCAGTTCGACCTCTACTACAACGACAAGCTCTTCCTGGTGCCGGCGGCCGGCGGCCCGGCGCGCGTGCTGCTGCCGGACGCGCCGTACGGGGTGGAGAACGCGTCTTGGAGCGCCGACGGCAAGTCGATCTACTTCACCGCCAACATGGGCGTGCACAACGAGGTGATGCGGGTCGAGGTCGCGACCCGGCGGGTCACGCAACTCTCGGCCGGCGAGCACGCGCTCCAGGGCTGGGCGTTCAACGACGCGGCGGGCCTGCACGTGTTCACGAGCAACTCGGCGGCGCGGCCGGGTGAAATCCACACCATGGCGAACGGTGCCCAGCCGAAGCGCGTTACCGCGGTGTTCGACGACACGCTGGCCAGGTTCAAGATCGCGCGCCAGGAGAAGATCACCTGGAAGGGCCAGGACGGCGTCACGGTGGAAGGCCTGCTCTCCTACCCGGTGGACTACCAGGCCGGGCGGAAGTACCCGCTCATCGTCATGACCCACGGCGGTCCCGCCGCGTCGGATCGGTTCGGCTTCAGTGGCGACGTGCAGGTCTACGCGGGGAAGGGCTATGCGGTGCTGAAGCCGAACTACCGCGGCAGCACGGGCTATGGCGATGCGTTCCTGCGCGACATGGTCAAGGGTTACTTCAAGCAGGCGCACCTCGACGTGATGACCGGCACCGACGCGGTGATTGCCATGGGGCTGGCCGATCCCAACAAGCTCGTCAAGATGGGATGGAGCGGCGGCGGCCACATGACGAACAAGATCATCACGTTCACCGATCGCTTCAAGGCGGCGAGTAGCGGCGCCGGCGCGGCGAACTGGATCTCGATGTATGCGCAGAGCGATCACCGCGAGTTCCGCACGCCGTGGTTCGGCGGCACGCGGTGGCAGGCGAACGCGCCGATCGACCTGTATTGGAACCACTCGCCGCTCAAGGACGTGTCGAAGGTGAAGACGCCGACGATCTTCCTGGTCGGCCAGGAGGATCCGCGGGTGCCGCTGCCGCAATCGGTCGAGATGTACCGCGCGCTCAAGTCGAACGGCGTGCCGACCCATCTGTATGTGGCGCCCCGTGAAGGGCATGGCTGGACCGAGCTCCGGCACCGGCTCTTCAAGCTCCAGATCGAGATGGAGTGGTTCGAGAAGCACATCCACGATCGCGCCTATGCCTGGGAAAAAGTGCCGGGCGAGGAAAAGAAGGATCCGGCCAAGGTTCCGGCGGCAGCCGGTCAGGTCCAGTAATAGCGGTAGGGAGCGTCGCAACCACAAGCGGCTGTTCCGACCAAATAGGTCGGCAATTGATGAGGTCATCTCTCGGCCTTAGTTTTCTGGTTTCACGGCTCAGAAAATTCCAAACCCGGTCTTGTTTTCGGACGAGTCTGCCGGATACAATCTGCTTGCGAAATTTTTCACAAGACTTCTACCCCGCGCAATTCGGGGTATAAGTGTGCGACTTCGGCACTACTCCTGATGAGCCGCGCCCAATACCGGGGCGAGTTTGTTGAGTGGTGCCCTAACACCCCGGGGGCTGCAAGAACGCATGTCGCAGGTATTCCCAAAGAGCGCTAATGCCTGGTCCAAAGCCAGCGTGCTCGCCATCGTGTTCGTGCTGCTCGGCCTCGGCTGGGTGGTGCTCACGTTTCAACGTTCGGATTTCGTCACCTCGGCGAATCAGTTCATCGAGCAACCGGTCCAGTTCAGTCACCAGCACCACGCCGGCGGCATCGGCATCGATTGCCGCTACTGCCACACCTCGGTGGAGGTCTCACCGTCGGCCGGCATCCCGCCGACCAAGACCTGCATCAACTGTCACTCGCAGATCTGGACGACCAGCCCGTTCCTCGAACCGGTGCGCGCCAGCTTCCGCGACGACAAGCCGCTGCAGTGGATCCGCGTGCACGACCTGCCGGACTTCGTCTACTTCAACCACAGCATCCACGTCACCAAGGGCGTCGGCTGTGAAACCTGCCACGGCCGCGTCGACAAGATGCCGTTGATGATTCAGAAGGTGTCGCTCCAGATGGAGTGGTGCCTCAACTGCCATCGCGACCCGTCGCAGTTCGTGCGTCCGCGCGACCAAATCACGACGATGGGTTATCAGCCGGCGATTGCGCAGGCCGAACTCGGCCCGCGCCTGGTCAAGGAATACAAGATTGCCGGTCTGGAACACATGACCAGTTGCTCGGTATGCCACCGATGAAACCGATGCACTCCGACGAAACCGATCCCAAGGCTCACCGCTCGATGAGCGCGCCGATTGACATCCAGGCCGTCCGCGCCCGCCTCGAACAGCAGGGCGGGCCGCAAGTATGGCGCAGCCTCGAGTCGGTCGCCGAGACCGCCGAATTCAAGGACTACCTCCACCGCGAGTTCCCGACCAACGCGTCGGAATGGCTCGACCCGGTGGGGCGCCGCTCGTTCCTGAAGCTGATGAGCGCGTCGATGGCGCTGGCCGGCGTCACCGCCTGCACGGTGCAGCCGACGGAAATGATCGTCCCGTACGTCCGGCAGCCCGAAGAGGAAATCCCCGGCAAGCCGCTGTTCTTCGCGACCGCGATGTCGCTTGGCGGCGTCGCCACCGGCCTCCTCGTCGAAAGCCACGAAGGCCGCCCGACCAAGGTCGAGGGCAACCCGGATCACCCCGCCAGCCAGGGCGCGACCGACCTGTTCGCGCAGGGCTCGGTGCTCACGTTGTACGACCCGGATCGCTCGCAGACGATCACGCAGCTCGGCGAGATTCGTCCGTGGAGCGCGGTGATTGCCGCCATGCGCGGCGGCCTGTCGGCGCAGTCGGCCACCAAGGGCGGCGGGCTTCGCATCCTCACCGAGACGGTGAACTCGCCCTCGCTCGCGGCGCAGATTCAGCAAGTGCTGCTGCAGCAGCCCAACGCCAAGTGGATCCAGTGGGAGCCGATGCCGCGCGACAACGCGCGCGCCGGCGCCCGCACCGCGTTCGGCGAATACCTCGAGCCGGTCTACGACCTGTCGAAGGCCGACGTCATCCTCTCGCTCGACGCCGACTTCCTGGCCTCGGCCGGACCGGCGAATCTGCACCACTCGCGCCAGTTCGCGGCGCGCCGCCGGGTTGAAGACGGCGCCGACAACCTCAATCGCCTCTACGTCGTCGAGACCGATCACTCGGTCACCGGCGGCCGCGCCGACAACCGCCTGCCGCTCAAGCCGAGCCAGATTGAGGCCTTCGCCCGCGCGGTGGTCCAGCACGCCGGCGTCGCCGGCGTCACCGGCACGGCGCCGGCCGGTAGCGAAGCGTTTGCCGACGCGGTGGCCAAGGATCTGACCGCGCATCGCGGCCGCGCCGTGGTGATGGTGGGCGATGCCCAGCCGCCCGCGGTGCACGCCCTCGCGCACGCGTTGAACGCCGCCATCGGCGCCGTCGGCGCCACGGTGTCGTACATGCCGACGCCCGAAGCGGTGCCGAGCGAGCAGCACGCGGCGCTGCGCGAGCTGGTCACCGACATCGAGGCCGGCCACGTCCAGATGCTGGTCATCCTCGGCGAGTCGAACCCGGCGATGAGCGCGCCGGCCGACTTCAAGTTCGCCGAGGCGTTGAGCAAGGTCGCCCTGCGCGTGCACTCGGGCCTGTTTTTCGACGAGACCGCCACGCTGTGCCACTGGCACGTGCCGGCGACTCACTACCTCGAGGCCTGGGGCGACGCCCGCAGCTGCGACGGCACGATCTCGATCGTGCAGCCGCTGATCCAGCCGCTCTACGGCGGCAAGTCGGCGCACGAGATCATCGCGACGCTGTCGGACCGCCCGGAGCGCAACGGCTACGACGTCGTTCGCGAATACTGGATGGGAGCTAAGGTGCCAGCGGTGCCTGGGGTGCCGGCGGCGGTGCCAAGTGCCACTGCCACTGCTGCACAAGGTGCACCCGTCGCACCTGTTGCACCCGCCGCACCCGCGACCGCCGCGGAGACGTTCGAGAAGACCTGGCGCAAGTGGCTTCACGATGGCTTCATTGCCGGCTCGGCGTTCGCGCCGTCGGCTGCCGTTCTCGCCGCCGATGTGGCGGCGCGGATCACCGCGGCGCCCGCCGGTGGCGCCATCGAGATCAGCTTCCGCCGCGACGAGACGATCTACGACGGCCGCTTCGCCAACAACGGCTGGCTGCAGGAACTGCCCAAGCCGGTGTCGAAACTGACGTGGGACAACGGCGCGCTGATGTCGCCGTCCACGGCTGAGGCGAACGGGCTGCAGACCGGCGACCTGATTGCGGTTCAGCATGAGGGCCGGACGCTGAACGTGCCGGTGTGGATCCTGCCGGGGCATGCCAAGGACGCCATCACGGTGTCGGTTGGGTACGGGCGCACCCGCGCCGGCCAGTTGGGCAACGGAACCGGCTTCAACGCCTACGCGCTGCGCGGCTCGTCGGCGCCCTGGTTCGGCGCCGCCACGATCACCAAGACCGGCGGCACCTACGACCTGGTCGGCACGCAGGACCACTGGTCGATCGAAGGCCGCAACATCATCCGTTCGGCGACGCTGGAGGAGTTCAAGGCCAATCCGGCGTTCGTGAAGGAGATGGAGCACGGCAAGCTCGACAAGCGCATCTCGCTCTACGCCGACAAGGAATATAAGGGTGACCAGTGGGGCATGGCGATCGACATGAACGCCTGCACCGGCTGCTCGGCCTGCATCATCGCCTGCGTCGCCGAGAACAACATCCCGGTGGTCGGCAAGGAGCAGGTCAGCAAGAACCGCGAGATGCACTGGCTGCGCATCGACCGCTACTTCGCCGGCGACCTCGACACGCCCGACACCTACTACCAGCCGATGCCCTGCCAGCAGTGCGAGAACGCGCCCTGCGAGGTGGTGTGCCCGGTGGCGGCGACCACCCACAGCCCCGAAGGCCTGAACGACATGGTCTACAACCGCTGCGTCGGCACCCGCTACTGCTCGAACAACTGCCCGTGGAAGGTGCGCCGCTTCAACTTCCTGCTGTTCCAGGACTGGAACACGCCGCAGTTCAAGATGCAGCGCAACCCGGACGTCACCGTCCGCAGCCGCGGCATCATGGAAAAGTGCACCTACTGCGTGCAGCGCATCAACGCCGCGCGCATCCAGTCGAAGCGCGAGGACCGCGCCATTCGCGACGGTGAGATCGTCACCGCCTGCCAGGCGGTGTGCCCGGCCGGCGCCATCGTGTTCGGCAACATCAACGACCCGAACAGCCAGGTGGCGAAGCTGAAGTCGAGCCCGCGCAACTACGCGACCCTCGAGGATCTCAACACGCGCCCACGCACGACGTATCTCGCGGCGGTGCGCAATCCGAACCCGGCCTTGCCTTCGAACCCGATGGTCGGCGGCCACCATGCGACGACCGAGTCGCACGAGGCAGCGTCTCCTGAGGGCGGACATTAATGGCTAACAAGGTTCAGTCGTCCACGGCGCTGCTCGAAGAGACGCCGGTAATTCTTCCGGGTCACGACTTCGAGACGGTCACCGAGACCGTCGCCGAGATCCCGCTCTCCAAGCGTTTTCCGCTTGGCTGGATCGGCGTCCTGCTGATCGGCCTGCTGCTGGCCGGCATGCTGCAGATGGCCCTCGGCTACCTGCTGATCAAGGGCATCGGCATCTGGGGCAACAACATCCCGGTCGGCTGGGCCTTCGACATCATCAACTTCGTCTGGTGGATCGGCATCGGCCACGCCGGCACGCTGATCTCGGCCATCCTGCTGCTGTTCAAGCAGCAGTGGCGCATGTCGATCAGCCGCTTCGCCGAGGCGATGACCATCTTCGCGGTGGCCTGCGCGGCGATCTTCCCGGTGTTCCACACCGGCCGTCCCTGGCTGGCGGCGTACTGGCTGTTCCCGTATCCCAACGCCATGGGGCTGTGGCCGCAGTTCAAGAGCCCGCTGATCTGGGACGTGTTCGCGGTCTCCACTTACGCCACGGTCTCGATCGTGTTTTGGTACGTCGGCCTGATTCCCGACCTGGCGACGCTGCGCGATCGCGCGGCGTCGAAGGTGAAGGCGAAGATCTACGGTATCTTCTCACTCGGCTGGCGCGGCTCGGCCCGCCACTGGCACCGCTACGAAGTGGCCTCGCTGATCCTGGCCGGCCTGTCCACCCCGCTGGTGCTGTCAGTGCACACGGTGGTGAGCTTCGACTTCGCGGTGTCGGTGATTCCCGGCTGGCACGCCACCATCTTCCCGCCCTACTTCGTCGCCGGCGCGATCTACTCCGGCTTCGCGATGGTGCTGACGCTGGCGATTCCGGTGCGCCGCTTCTACGGCATGGAGAGCCTGATCACCATGCGCCACATCGACAACATGGCCAAGGTCATGCTGGCGACGGGCCTGATGGTCGGCTACGGCTACGCGATGGAAGCCTTCTTCGCGTGGTACAGCGCCAGCCCGCACGAGAAGTTCATGATGTACAACCGCATGTTCGGTCCCTACGGGTGGTCGTACTGGACGCTGATCTCGATCAACGTCGTGATGGTGCAGTTCCTGTGGCTCAAAGCCGTGCGCAGCAACACCGTGCTGCTGTTCATCATGTCGATCTTCGTCAACATCGGCATGTGGCTCGAGCGCTTCGTCATCATCGTGACCTCGCTCAACCGCGACTTCATCCCGGCGTCGTGGGGCATGTATTACCCGACGCAATGGGATTTCATGACGTTCTTCGGGACCATCGGGTTGTTCCTGACGCTGTTCCTGCTGTTCCTGAGGTTCATGCCGATGATTTCGATATTCGAGGTCAAGACGCTGCTGCCGCAGGGCAAGATCAAGGCGGATCACCATGCACACTAACGAGCCGACCAACCGGCTCCACGGCGTGATGGCCGAGTTCGACTCGGGCCAGGCGCTCGTCGACGCAGCGCGCCAGACCATGGCGCAGGGCTTCACGAAAGTGGAGGCCTACTCGCCGGTGCCGATCGAAGAACTGAACGACGTCATCCACCAGACGCGGACCATCCTGCCGAAGCTGGTGCTGGGCGGCGGCCTTGCCGGCATGGCCACCGGCTTCGGCCTGCAGTACTGGGCGTCGGTGATCGAGTTCCCGATGAACATCGGCGGCCGCCCGCAGGCGAGCTGGCCGACCTTCATCATCCCGTCCTACGAGCTGACCATCCTGTTCGCGGCGCTGACCGCCGCGATCGGGATGATCGTGCTGAGCGGGCTGCCGCAGCCGTATCACCCGGTGTTCAACGTCGCGCGCTTCGCGATGGCCAGCTCCGACAAGTTCTTCCTGGTGGTGGAGTCGCACGACCCGAAGTTCGACCCCCACGCCACCAGCGAGTTCCTGAAGACCACGGGCGCGAAGGGAGTGTATGAAGTTGAAGAGTAAGGCACTCACGCTCGCGCTGCTGGCCGCCGCGGCGCTGACCGCCGCCTGCCGCCAGGACATGCACGACACGCCGCGCTACGAAGCGTTCGAGGCCAACAACACGTTCGCCGACGGCCGAGCCTCGCGCTCGGCGCCGGCCGGCACGGTCGCCCGCGGCTGGCTGCGCGACGACGAGGCGCTCTACACCGGCAAGGTGGCGGGGCAGCTGGTTGAGCAGTTCCCGTTCGCGATCGGCGAGGCCGAGATGCACCGCGGCCAGCAGCGCTTCAACATCTACTGCACCCCGTGCCACGGCAAGCTCGGCGACGGCAAGGGCATGGTCGTGCAGCGCGGCCTCCGCCAGGCGGCGTCGTATCACCAGGAACGGCTGCGGCAGGAGAAGGTCGGCTACTTCTTCGATGTCATCACCAACGGCTTCGGCGCGATGCAGGGCTACGCCGACCAGATCCCGGCCCGCGACCGCTGGCTGATCGTGTCGTACGTGCGCGCGCTGCAGCTGAGCCAGCATGCGTCGGTTGACGACGTGCCGGCCGACCAGCGCGCGGGACTCGACGCCTCGGCGTCGCCGGTGCCCTCGGCATCCACCGAGAAGCCGGCCGCCACGGCTCCAGCGGAGAAACAGTAATGGCGGGACAACTCGCGAACCTTGCGAACCGCTCCGATGTCGCGGTTCAAATTCCGGGGATGAAACACCAGTGAGCGTGACTTCCGAATCGTTCAAGGTCGACGTGCCGCTCCCCGGCATGAAGCAGTTCGGCCTCATCGCCGCCGTGCTCGGCATCGCGCTGACCGGCGCCGGCTTCATGATGTCGGGGGCCGACCGCTTCTACCAGGCCTACCTGGTGGCCTACACGTTCTGGATGGGCGTGGCCCTCGGCAGCCTGGCGCTGCTCATGGTCCAGCACCTGTCGGGCGGCGTCTGGGGCGTGGTGTTGCGACGGCCGTTCGAAGCCGCGGTCCGCACCATTCCGTTCATGGCGGTGTTGTTCCTGCCGATCGTCTTCGGCATGCACTCGCTCTACGAGTGGACGCACGAGAGCGCCCTGACCGACCCGATCCTGATGCAGAAGGCGGCGTACCTGAACACGCCCTTCTTCCTGGTGCGCCAGGCCCTCTACTTCGTGATCTGGTCGGCGATGGGCTACCTGCTGACCTCGTGGTCGGCGGAGCACGACCGCACCGGCGACCAGGCCCTGGTCGACAAGATGTCGCGCCTCTCGGGGGCCGGCCTGGTCATCTACTTCCTGACCGTGACCTTCGCCATGGTCGACTGGACGATGTCGGTGAACCCGCACTGGTTCTCGACCATCTGGGGCATGCTCTACATCGGCGGCCAGGGCCTGTCGGCCTTCGCCTTCGGCATCACCGTGCTGGTGATGCTGTCGCAGACCTCGCCGATGAGCAGGGTGCTGACCACGCACCACTTCCACGACCTCGGCAAGTTCCTGTTCGCGTTTCTGATGCTGTGGGCCTACCTGTCGTTCTCGCAGTTCCTGATCATCTGGTCGGCGAACCTGCCGGAAGAGATTCCGCACTACCTGACGCGGTGGGACAACAACTGGAAGTACCTCAGCATCTTCATCATCGTCGGCCACTTCATCGTGCCCTACGCCCTGCTGCTGTCGCGCGACCTCAAGAAGAACGCCCGCAAGCTGCGCCTGATCGCGACCTGGATCATCTGCGCCCGCGTCGCCGACTACTACTGGCACGTGGCGCCGGAGTTCCACCAGGACGGCTTCACCTTCAGCCTGCTCGACATCGCGCTGCCGCTGGCGCTGGGCGGGATCTTCATCTCGATCTTCGTGTCACAGCTCGCCGGCCGCTCGCTGCTGCCCGTGAACGACGCCCAGCTGGAGAAGGCACTGACCCATCATGTCCACTAACGAGCACGTGAGCGACCACGACCTCGAGTACGGGCCGACGCCGCCCGGCGCGGGGCACGAACACACCGACATCGACACCTCGATCGGCTACAAGTTCGCCCTGTGGCTGGCGGTGGCGATGCTGATGGGAGCGGGCATCGTCTACGGCACGTTCTGGTTCTTCGAGGGCCGGCAGCAGGCGGCCGATGCCGCGACGCAGCAGTACCCGCTGGCCGTCGGCCAGGAGAAGATGCCGCCCGCGCCGAACCTGCAGACCCAGCCGTTCAAGGACGTCTACATGCTGCGCCACAGCGAGGCCGAGCGCCTCGAAAGCTACGGCTGGGTCGACAAGGACGGCGGCATTGCCCGCATCCCGATCGACCGGGCGATGGAACTGACGCTGCAGCGCGGCCTGCCGGCGCGGAGCGGCGGCGGCGACGGCGTCAACGTCGTCACGCAAGACAGTTCGTCGGGCCGCACCATCGCGCCGAGATAGACCACGGGAACGAGAAAGAAAGAAGAAATGTCACGCACTGCCCTTCGATCAGCGATCGCGACCGGCGCCCTGGCGCTGATGACGGTCGCGGTGTCGGCGCAGGGCGACCCCGGCCTGCGGCCGCCGGCGTCGCCGCCGTCGAGCCAGGTGCCGGGCATTCTCGGCACGGTCGCCTTCGAGCAGCACCTCAACGAGCAACTGCCGCTGGCGCTGCCGTTCACCGACGAAACCGGCAAGGCGGTGAAGCTGGGCGACTACTTCGGCCGCAAGCCGGTGGTGCTGGCGTTCGTGTATTACGAGTGCCCGATGCTGTGCACGCAGGTGCTCAACGGGCTCGAGAGCGCGTTGCGGGTGATCGACGAGAGCATCGGCAAGGAATTCGACGTGGTGACGGTGAGCTTCGACCCGCGCGAGACGGCAGTGCTGGCCGCCGGCAAGAAGCAGGCGTATCTCGACCGCTACAAGCGTCCCGAGGCCGCGCAGGGCTGGCACTTCCTGACCGGCAGCCAGGCCTCGATCGACGCGCTGACCAGGTCGGCCGGCTTCAGCTATGCGTGGGACGAGGCATCGCAGCAGTTCGCGCACGCCAGCGGCATCATCGTGGCGACGCCGGAGGGCAAGCTGTCGCGCTACTTCCTCGGCATCGACTACTCGCCGCGCGACGTCAAGTTCGCGTTGATCGAGTCGTCAGCCGGCAAGATCGGATCGCTGGCGGAACAGCTGTTGCTTTACTGCTATCACTACGATCCGACCGCCGGTAATTACGGGTTCGTGGCCATGAGGGCCGTTCGGATTGGCGGCGCCGCGACGCTCGTGGCGCTGTTTGGATTCATGTTCGTGTCGATTCGGCGCGACCACCGCGCGGCCGGACACTAGATAATGAAAATATTCGGCATTCCCATCTTCCCGGATCAGGCATCGACGTTCGCCAAGGACGTCGACGCGCTGTATTTCTTCATCATCGCGGTCAGCGCGTTCTTCGCCATCGCCGTGGCGATAGCGGTGATCTACTTCGGCATCCGCTATCGCAAGACGCACGACGGCGAGATCGGCGCCCGCATCGAGGGCAACCTGCCGCTCGAGCTGCTGTGGAGCGTGATCCCGACGATCATCGCCATGGTGATGTTCGGCTGGGGCGCGTCGGTGTATTTCCACCTGCGCCGTCCGCCCGCCGAGGCGATGCACATCTACGCGGTGGGCAAGCAGTGGATGTGGAAGTTCCAGCACCTCGAAGGGCAGCGTGAGATCAACGAACTGCACATCCCCGCGGGCCGGCCGGTCAAGATCACGATCAGCTCCGAGGACGTGCTGCACAGCCTGTTCTTCCCGGCGTTCCGCACCAAGATGGACGCCATCCCGGGCCGCTACACCGAGCTGTGGTTCGACGCCCAGACGCCCGGCTCGTACCACATCTTCTGCGCCGAGTACTGCGGCACCAACCACGCCGGCATGATCGGCACGGTCACGGTGATGGAGCCGGCCCAGTACCAGGCGTGGCTGCAGGGCGGCGGCATGGAAGGGACGCTGGCGCAGCGCGGCGCCAAGCAGTTCAACGACCTGGCGTGCTCGACCTGCCATCTCGACAGCGGCCAGGGCCGCGGGCCGTCGCTGCACGACATTGTCGGCAAGCCCGTGGAGCTGCAGGACGGCTCCACCGTGGTGGTGGACGAGGCCTACCTGCGCGAGTCGATCCTGAACTCGCAGGCCAAGGTGGTGAAGGGCTTCCAGCCGCTGATGCCGACCTTCCAGGGCCTGATCAGCGAAGAGAACCTGGTCGCCCTCATCGAACACGTCAAGTCACTGTCGCCGAACGCCACGACGGCGCCGGCCACGACACCGGCGCCGGCCGCACCACCGGCTGAGAAGAAATAAGCCATGTTGGACAAGCTCAAGATTCCGGAGCGGCACTACCTGAACAACGGCCACGGCCTGGCGTCGTGGCTGTTGACCAAGGACCACAAGCGGATCGCGATCATGTATTTGATCTCGATCTCGGTGATGTTCTTCCTCGGCGGACTGTTCGCCGTCGGCATCCGCCTCGAGCTGGCGACGCCGCAGGGTGATTTCGTCCAGGCCGACACCTACAACAAGTTCTTCACCATGCACGGCATCATCATGGTGTTCTTCTTCCTGATCCCGTCGATCCCGGCGGTGCTCGGCAACTTCCTGATCCCGCCGATGATCGGCGCCAAGGACCTGGCCTTCCCGCGCATCAACCTGCTGAGCCTCTACCTGCTCTGGTTCGGCGCCATCTTCGCGACCGTCGCCATGGTTTCGGGCGGGGTCGACACCGGCTGGACGTTCTACACCCCGTATAGCACCACCGGCTCGAACAGCCACGTGGTGCCGATGGCGCTCGGCATCTTCATCGCCGGCTTCTCCTCGATCCTGACCGGCCTCAACTTCATCGTCACCATTCATCGCATGCGCGCGCCCGGCATGACCTGGTTCCGCCTGCCGCTGTTCGTGTGGGCGCACTATGCGACCAGCCTGATCCAGGTGCTGGGCACACCCGTCGTCGCCATCACCATCGTGATGGTCGGCGTCGAGCGCGCCCTCGGTTTCGGCATCTTCGACCCGGCCCGCGGCGGCGACCCGGTGCTGTTCCAGCACCTGTTCTGGTTCTACTCGCACCCGGCGGTCTACATCATGATCCTGCCGGCACTGGGCGTGATGAGCGAGCTGATCTCGACCTTCTCGCGGAAGACCATCTTCGGCTACAGCTTCGTGGCGTTCTCGTCGCTGGCGATTGCGGTGTTCGGCTTCATCGTGTGGGCGCACCACATGTTCGTGGCCGGCATCTCGACCTACGCGGCGATGGTGTTCTCGTTCCTGAGCTTTTCGGTGGCCATCCCGTCGGCGGTCAAGGTGTTCAACTGGACCGCGACCCTCTACAAGGGCGCCATCTCGTTCGAGACGCCGATGCTCTACGCCTACGGCTTCATGGGCCTGTTCGCCATCGGCGGCCTGACCGGCCTGTTCCTGGCCACGCTCGGTCTCGACATCCACTTGCACGACACCTACTTCGTGGTCTCGCACTTCCACTACATCATGGTCGGCGGCGCGATCATGGGCTACATGGGCGGCCTGCACTTCTGGTGGCCGAAGATGACCGGGCGGATGTATTCCGAGTTCTTCTCCCGCATCTCGGCGATCCTGGTGTTCGTCGGCTTCAACCTGACCTTCTTCCCGCAGTTCGTGGTCGGCTACCTCGGCATGCCGCGCCGCTACCACTCGTATCCGGACGAGTTCCAGGTGCTCAACGTGATGTCGTCGGCGGGGGCCAGCGTGCTCGGCCTCGGTTACTTCCTGCCGGTGATTACCTGCTGTGGTCGCTGAAGAACGGCGCGGTCGCCGGCCCCAACCCGTGGGGGGCCTCGGGCCTCGAGTGGCAAATCCAGTCGCCGCCGCTGACCGAGAACTTCCTCGAGACGCCCATCGTCGACCGCGAGCCCTACGAGTACGAGCACGTCGTCGCCAAGGAGAAGCATCTTGTCTAACGCGGTAGTGCACGCTGACGCGCACGGTCACGCGCACGCGGCCCATCACCCGGCCCTGCAGCACCACTTCGACACGATGGCGCAGCAGAAAGAAGCTGTGGTCGTCGGCATGTGGGTGTTCCTGCTCACCGAAATCCTGTTCTTCGGCGGCTTGTTCGCGGCCTACATGATCTACCGGATGTGGTACTTCGACGCGTTCGCCGAGGCGAGCCGGTCGCTGGACATCTCCTGGGGCGCCCTCAACACCGCGGTCCTGATCGGCAGCTCGCTGACGATGGCGATGGGCGTCCGCAGCGCGCAGACCAACAAGCGGATTGCCACGGTCAACTGGCTGATCCTGACGATGGTCCTCGGCTCGGTCTTCCTCGGCGTCAAGGTGATCGAGTACGCCGACAAGTTCGAGCACCACCACGTGCCGGGCTACAACTTCCAGTGGGCGTCGGCGCACCCCTCGACTTCGCTCGGGGCAGGTGAGGCGCCCGCGGCCGGCGCCGAACACGCCGCACCGGCGGCCGAGGGCGCCGCTGCCGCGGAAGGCGGCCCCTCGACTGCAGGCCACCGCCAGCTCGCGCTCAACGCCGAGCAGCTGCAGCTGACCACGCAGATCTACTTCAGCCTTTACTTCACGATGACCGGGCTGCACGCCCTCCACATGATCATCGGCATCGGCATCATGTGCGTGATCACGTGGATGTCATGGAAGGGCAAGTTCGACGACCACTACTACACACCCGTGGAGATGGCCGGCCTCTACTGGCACTTCGTGGACATCGTGTGGATCTTCCTGTTCCCGCTGCTCTACCTCGTCGAGAGGCACGTCTAATGTCTGGACACGTTTCGCCGGTCAGCCTCTACGTCACCATCTTCCTGGCGCTGATGGTCCTCACGGCTGCGACCGTGTTTGCCGCCTTCGTCGACCTGGGCCAGTTCAACTTCCTGGTCGCCATGATCATCGCCGTGTTCAAGGCGTCGCTGGTCATCTGGTACTTCATGCACGTGAAGTACGCGAGCCACCTGACCAAGCTGACCGTGTCCACCGGCCTGTTTTTTCTGGTGATCCTGCTGTCGCTGCTGCTGGTCGACTACGCCTCGAAGGGCTTCTCGGCCATGCTGCCGGCCCTGAAGTAACCGGCCGCTACATTCGCGCAAAGGCATGGAAGCGGGACTCCCCGCTTCCGTCGCCTTCGACTCTCGCCTCGTCCATCTGCACCGCCGAGACCCCGATCTCGGCGAAGGCGCGCAAGATCCAGCGCCGGTCGAAACGTCCTTCAGGTAAGTCGAGAATCGCGACGGCGTGCGTGGCCTTGGCGGCCATGCGCGCGAGCACACCGCGGGCGTAGTCAACGTCAGGGAATGATCCAAAGGCGCGGCACACCACCACCTGCCACGGTTGCGCCGGATCGAGCTCGGCCGGCGATCCAGAGACGAATCGGCCGCCGGGCATGGTCTCCCGGGCCTCGGCGATCAGGGCGGGGTCGGCGTCCATCCCGCCGACGATGAAGCCGTTGTCATGCAGTGGGAGCAGGAATTCGCCGGCGCCGCAGGCGACCTCGAAGACCTCGGTGCCGGGCCCGATGTCCAGCGTTTCGGCAACGTATTCGACGAACTCGGGCAAGCAACTACTTCTTGTCGAGCGCGGCGACGTCGAGCGCAACGGTGTCGATCTGCACCGAGGCGACCTTGGTGCCGGTCGGCACGCGGAACGGGAACGCGCACTTGTACTCCGGCACCGAGCCGGGATCGATGATCGCCACCGAGGTGTTGTAGACCTTGCCGGCGGCATCCGTCAGCACCGGCTTCTTGACGATCGTTTCCTTGAAGGCGGGCGTGACCTTGAAGGCCAGCGTGACAACGGCGAACTCTTCGCCTGCCCGGGCGTTGCCGCGCTGAGAGTTGGTGGTTGGCGGACAATCAACCAGCGGCACGTTCTGGGCCCGCTCGACGCCCATCGCGGTGATCTCAAGGCCCTTGTAGTTGGTGGTCTTGGCGGCCTGCTCCGCCCCCGCCATGGCTTCCACCTCCGCCAAGGCTCCGGCGGACAAGCCGAGAGCCATGGCGAGTGCGGACGCAACGAAGATGTGACGAGCCTTCACAGCGGCGCGTCTGGGTTCGCCAGCGTGCGCCACATGTGCGCGCTCGGGCTGTTGTCGTTGCCGAGGCCTTCCTTCGGTGTCTTGAAGTGGCGGCCGATGATGTCTTCGAACGGATCGATCGAGACCTTGGCGTTCGGGTCGAAGGCGTAGAGGTCGTTCACCGTGACCAGGCGCGGCTCCATGTACCACTTGTGGTTGCGGAGCATCTTGTAGGTCGCCTCGATGTGCGGCGGCGGCGTGTAGTCCTGGCCGAAGATCCGGTAGTACAGGTCCGGATACTCGTAGCCGGCGTCGGCATCGGCGTAGAACCGCAGGGTCTGGTGGTAGCGAATGCCGAACGCGGACTTCTCGGGGATGTAGGGCTCGAACAGCTGGGCGCCCCACCAGCCGTGATCGGCCTTCATCAGCGCCTGCGCGCAGTCGTGCAGCAGGCAGGCGAGGATGATTTCTTCCGACATGCCGGTCTTGAGCGCGCGCGTGGCGCTCTGCAGCACGTGGTTGGCGGGCGCGAAACGGAGCCGGAAGAAATCCTGGAGGGTCGGATTCTTCGGCATCGGCGCGAGCTTCTTGACGTTGCCGCGAGTGTTGACGAAGACGTTGCCGGCGCCGCGCCGATAGCCGCGCGTTTCGATCTGTGCTTCCAGCTCGGCGACGGTCGGGAACTTCTCGGCGGCGCCCTGGGCGGCAGCCTGCTGGTCCAGGCTCTCTTCCATCCAGTGCTCAAGGGCGTCGGCCTTGGCCTCCGAACCCATCAGGCTCACGGCGGCGGTGCCACCGAGGCTGGCGATGAAGGCTCTGCGATCGATCTCCATGTGTTCCTCCGCCGCAGACAATAGACCCATTGCCCGCCGGGTTCAACTCTATTTCACCCCTTGAGCCTCGAGCGCTGAGAGCCAATTGCCCGCAAACTGACGGGCCGCGTCGGTGGCCGGCCGGCCGGCGCGGAAGCACATCTTCCACCCGCGCGGCTTGGCTTCAAGAGCAGGGTCCTGGAAACGCTGGACTTTGTCCTGGGTGACCAGCCTGGCGTCCACGGCGACGTCCTTGCTGACCTCGAGGAACGCCCGCAGGCGCATGGCCACGAGCGCCCGGGGATCGGCGGGATAAGTGGCCTCGAAGGCCCTGGTCGCGGCGTCATGGGCGCTCACCTGTTGGGCGCGCTGCTCCTTGAGCATGGTCTCGAGTTCCACCTTCCGGGGCCCCTTTTCCATCTCGGTGAACCGCGCGCGCATGGTTTCGAAGCCCTCCTCGAGCGTCACCTTCTGCTCCGGCGTAATCGAATCGTCCACGAACTGCTTGCGGAGGGCCTCGACCTGCTGCTCGAATCCCGCCCGCTGCCTGGCCAGCACCTGGTCGGCCGTCTGTTCCGCCGGCAGGGGATCGGGCCCGTTGGCTTCACGATGGTCGGCGTAGCGGCGCTTGAACTCGTCGCTTTCGACAAAGGCGCGCGCGAGCGTGGCGGCGGCATTGACCATGGCGACACGCGCCTGGGGAGGCGCGGCGGTGAAGACCTCGGCCTTGCCGGCCAGCGACAGGGCGCCGGCCATGAAGGAGTCGAACACCGCCTCCCTGGCGCGCCCTTCGGTGATGCCGAGCTGCGTGGTGAGCGACTGTGCGGTGAGGGTGGCGCCGACGGCCGCGGCCGCGACGACGCCGATGATGGCTCTGCGATTCATGGCAGTAAGAATACCCGCAGCGCGCCGGGATCTATCAGCCGCAAATGACGCGGATTCCGCGGAGTGCAGCAGGACTCGATAGCAAGAAGCGGGGCGGCACCAAAGTGCCGCCCTTCTGGCACTAGCGGGCGGGTTTGGACTGTACCGTGACTTTGTGGCCGCGGATCTGGGTGCGCTTCAGGGCGGTGACGACCCGTTCGGCCAGTTCTTCAGGAATCTCCACCAGCGAGTAGTCGTCGTGCACCTTGATGGCGCCGATCACGCCTGACGGGATCTTCGCTTCGCCGGCGATGGCGCCCACCAGGTCGGCGGGCCTGATGCTCTCGTCCTTGCCCACGCTGATACGCAGCACCATCATCGGGCCTTCCTCACGCGGTTCTCGCGAGGGCCGCGGCGCGCGCTGGTAGCCGCGATCGTCACGGGGCGGGCCGTCGTAGCTTCGCGACGACCGGGTGTCGGCCTCTTCCATCACCGGGACCGCGGCCTTCTCGGCGCCGTCGTTGGCCATCGCCACGGCGGCGGCGGCGATGTCGATCAGTTCGAATTCCTGCGCCAGCGACTCGACCAGTTCCTTGGTGTCGTCGAGGCCGCCCGCGGCAATGCGCTCGCGGATCGAGTCTTTCGCGGCCTCCAGCCGCCGCTTGCGCAGGTCGGCTTCGGTCGGCAGCTTGCCGATCTCGACGCGCTGCTTGGTGAGGCGCTCGACGTATTGCAGGAAGCGCTGCTCGCGGGGCGCCGCCAGCGTGATGGCTACGCCTTCGCGCCCGATGCGGCCGGTGCGGCCAATGCGGTGCACGTAGACTTCGGGAGCCGTCGGCAGGTCGTAGTTGATGACGTGCGAGACGTGATCGATGTCGAGGCCGCGGGCGGCGACGTCGGTGGCCACCAGGATGTCGGCCTTCTCGCTGCGGAACAGTTGCATCACGCGGTCGCGCTGCTTCTGCATCATGCCGCCGTGCAGCGCCTGCGCGCCGTAGCCGTGCGCGTTCAACGTGTCGGTGAGCTCATCCACCTCGAGGCGGGTGCGGCAGAAGATGATCGCCGACTTGGGGCTTTCGAAGTCGAGGATGCGGCTGAGCGCGCCGGTCTTCTGGCCCTTGCCGACGATGTAGGCGACCTGGCGGACCTGGGGGAGCTTCCCAGCCGCGCGCTTCTCCTGCGCGATCTGCACCTTCTTGGGGTTCTTGAGGTGCTTGCCGGCAATCGACAGGATCCGCGGCGCGAAGGTCGCCGCAAACAGCGCCGTCTGCCGGGTCGCCGGCGTTTCCGCCACGATCGAATCGATGTCTTCCGAGAAGCCCATGTCGAGCATCTCGTCGGCTTCGTCGAGCACGAGCACTTCGACCGCGGCGAGGTTCAGCGTCTGCCGGCGCAGGTGATCGAGCACGCGTCCCGGCGTGCCGACCACGACTTCCGCCCCGCGGCGAAGCGCGCGGATCTGGTGATCCATCGGCGCGCCGCCGTAGACGGGCACCACGTTCAGGTTCGAGCCCTTCGCGTACTTGTGGAGGGCTTCGGCGACCTGCATCGCCAGCTCGCGGGTCGGCACCAGCACCAGCGCGCGGGCCTTGCCGCGGTTGGTCTTGGTGTCTTCCGACAGCTTGTTGAGCAGCGGCAGCGCGAACGCCGCCGTCTTGCCCGTGCCGGTGGCGGCCTGGCCGAGCATGTCGTTGCCGGCCAGCAGCACCGGGATGGCTTCACGCTGGATGGGCGTGGGTTCTTCGTAGCCGAGCGCCGAAACGGCGGCCACCAGGGGCGCGGCGAGTCCGAGAGATGCGAAACCGGACGTGTCGCCGGCGGTTGGGGTCTTCATGTGAGTTGTTCTCTGATTCTGTGACCGATGCGTTACCGATGCGTGGAGGCAACCCTTTAGGGTTGCCTGTTACTTCTTCTTGCAGTTGTTCTTCAGCCAATCCGCGTAGCCGGCTTCGGTGACTTCACCCGCGGCCAGGGCCAGCGTCTGAATGGTGGCATCGACTTCCGATGCGCTGAACGTGTCTCCGTTCCGTTCGAGGAACATGATCGCGATGGTGAAACCCGTCCGCTTGTTTCCATCGACGAACGGATGGTTCTTCACGACTCCGAACGCGTATGCGGCAGCCAATTCGAAGTTCGTCGGCTGGCCGTAGGCCAGCAGGTTCTCCGGGCGAGCAAGGGCGGAGTCGAGCAGGCCGCTGTCACGAACCCCAGTGGCGCCACCGAAATCTGCCAGCAGCCGCTCGTGGGTGGCGAGCACCGCCTCCCGAAGCAGCCACACCGGCGCCGTCATTTCGCGAGTTCGCGCAGAGTGTTACGGTAGCGATTGATCACGCTTTCGGCCGCTTCCATCTGCTTCTTGAACTCATCGTTCGACGGACCCACGCGCAGACTGCCGTCCACGGTTTCCGTGACGCAGATCGTGTCTCCTTCGCCAACTTTCAAGTGGTTGAGTACTTCCTTGGGAAGCACCACCCCCACCGAATTGCCGATCTTGCGGAGCTTGAGCTCGACGACCATGAGCTCATTGTATCAACAAATGTTATAACGCCCTATTACTCCTTCCTCAGGGCGACGACCGGGTCGACGTTGGTGGCGCGCCTGGCCGGTAAGTAACTGGCAACAAAAGCTATAGCCGTGAGAAACAGCGCTACGCCGATGAAGCTGACCCGACCGTGGCCGCCATCGCCGCCATCGCCGCCACGTCGGCGCGCGAGAGGGACACGGCACCAAATAAATACGGATGGGTGCCGGGATCAGGTCCGGCTAAAGCCGGACGCCACATCGGACTACCTGCGGTCCACGACCACCTTTCCGGCCTTCATCACCCAACGGACGCCGGTAAACAGGGACTCGATGCTGGTCAGCGGATCCCCCTCCACCGCCAAGAGATCGGCCAGGAAGCCGGGCGCCACCCGCCCAAGGCTGTCTTGCATGCCGACGAGCGCCGCGGCCGTGGTCGTGGCCGTGGCCAGCGCCTGCGCGTTGGTCATCCCGGCCTTGAGGAACCAGCCGAGCTCCCGGGTGTTCTGGCCGAACATGGAGTAGACGGCGTCGGATCCCATTCCCATCCGGACCCCGGCCTTCACGCCCCGGCGGACCGATTCCAGGTTGCGGTCGATGTAGTCCCGGAGGGCGGCCTCCGACCCGGGCGCGAAACCGTAATCGGCCTGCGCGTCGATGTAGTAGCGATTGTGATCGACAGTCGGCACCCACACGGTGCCTCGCCTCGCCATGTCGGCCAGCGTCTCGTCATCGACATCCGCGCCGTGCTCCACCGAATCGGCGCCGGCGCGGACCGCATCGCGCACGCCACCCGCGCCGTATGAGTGGATCGCCACCTTCTTCCCGAGCGCGTGGGCGGCGTCAACGACGGCCTTCATCTCGTCGAAGGTGACCGTCTGCGTGCCGTCAACGACTTCGAAACCGCCGCGCGATCCGAAGACCTTGATCCAGTCAACGCCGGCCTTGACGCGCTCTTCGACGAGCTTGCGCATGGCATCGGGATCGGGCGGCTGGCCCTGGCGCGCCGACAGCCCGGGGCCCGACGCGAGAATGCGCGGCCCCGTCATGGCGCCGGATGCCGTGAGCTCCCGCATCGCGAGGTCCATGTCGTTGCCGGCGTTCAGGTCGCGCACCGTGGTCACGCCCGATTCGAGCGTCCGCCGCGCGTTGTCCTGGGCCAGGAACACCGTCACGGCGGGCAGGCGCCGCTGGCCGCGAGGGCGCGTGCCGGGCGTTCGATCCCAGAAATAGGTGATGTGCGTGTGGAGGTCAATCAGGCCCGGGAGTCCCGAGTACTTGCGCAGGTCGATGACCTCCGCGCCCGCGGGCACCGCGGAGTTACCGCTGGCGACCGACACGATGCGGTCGCCGCTGATGGTGACCACCGCGTCGGCGACGACCTTCGTGCCGTCCCACAGCCGGCCGAAGCGCACCGCGCGTGTCTGCGCCAACACCGGCGCTACCGGCGCGGTGATCAACAGGAGGAACGCGACGCCGAGACGAAAGGACGTGGTCATCTTTGCCGACGGGAGCATATACTTTCTGGCCGAGCAGGGTGTGACCACCGTGATTGCCCCCGGGAGGGAATTTCCGGCGGCTCGCTGTTCTTGAGGATCGACAGTTACTTGTACCGGATCATGGAGATACTTCGATGAGCACACATCGCGCAATTTCTTCCCTGGTGATGCTGGTGTTGACCTTCGCGGTCAGCGCGTCCGCGTATGCGCAGGCCACGGCCACGGGGCAGAAGCCCTTCGAGCCGCAGGTAGGCCAGGCCGGCAAGGATGTGGTCTGGGTGCCGACGCCGCAGGCCGTCGTCGACAAGATGCTCGACATGGCCAAGGTCACCAAGACCGACTTCGTGATGGACCTCGGGTCCGGTGACGGCCGCACGGTGATTACCGCCGCCAAGCGCGGCGCGCGCGCCATGGGCATCGAGTACAACCCTGACATGGTGGAGCTGTCGAAGAAGAACGCTGCCGCCGCGGGCATGAGCGATCGCGCCACGTTCGTCAAGGCCGACCTGTTCGAGACCGACTTCTCGAAGGCCGACGTCATCACCATGTTCCTGCTGCCCTCGATCAACATGAAGCTGCGGCCGAAGCTGCTGGACCTGAAGCCCGGCACGCGCATCGCGTCGAACACCTTCACCATGGAAGACTGGCAGGCCGACGAGACCGCCACGGTGAGCGACGGCTGCTCGAGCAGCTGGTGCACGGCGCTCTTCTGGATCGTGCCCGCCAAGGTCGGCGGCACGTGGGGCACGCCGAGCGGCGAGCTGAAGCTGACGCAGACCTTCCAGATGATCTCGGGCACGCTCGGCAACCAGGCCATCCAGGGCCGGTTGCGCGGCGCCGAAATCACCTTCACGTCCGGCACCACCAAGTACGCCGGCACGGTGGACGGCAACACCATCAAGATCACCGCGCCGTCGGCGTTCACGGCGACCAGGAAGCCAGGGGCCTAATCTAAGGTGCCTGGGTGCGTACGGTGCCTAAAGGTGTCTAGGGGAAATACATGAAAAGACTACTCACACTCGGCTTGATCGGGCTGATCGGGTCAGCGACAATGACGGTCGCCGCCTACCAGGCGCCGGCTGCCACCGCGCCCAAGGTGCTCGACCTCGTCAAGCTGAACGACCGCCTCTACGTGATCACCAGTTCGAGCCCGACGCCGCGCGAGACGTTCAGCGGCGGCAACGTCGCGGTGTTCATCACCGATGACGGCGTCACGCTGGTGGACACCAAGCTGGCCGGCTGGGGACAGGCGCTGCTCGACAAGGTAAAGTCGGTCACCAGCAAGCCGGTCACGCGGATCATCAACACGCACACGCACGGTGACCACACCGGCAACAACGATGTGTTCGGCAAGGTCGAGGTCGTGGCGCACGAGAACACCCGGGCGAACATGGCGAAGATGGACGCCTTCAAGGGCAAGGAGGCGTTCCTGCCCGGCAAGACCTACCAGGACAAGCTGACCATCGGCTCGGGCAAGGATCAGGTCGACCTGTACCACTTCGGCGCCGCCCACACCAACGGCGACACCGCGATCGTGTTCCCGGCCCTGCGCGTCCTTCACATGGGCGACATGTTCGCGTGGAAAGACGGCGCGCTTTGCGACCGCAACAACGGCGGCAGCTGCGTGTCCTATCCGAAGACGCTCGCCAACGTGATTGCCGGGATCAAGAACATCGACACGGTCATCCCCGGTCACAGCCCCATGGCGACCATGAAGGACGTGCAGGGGTATCAGCAGTTCATGACCGACCTGGTGGCCGCCGCGCAAGCGGCCATGGGCGCGGGCAAGACCGTGGACGAGGCGTTTGCGGCGTTCGACATCGCGAAGTACCCCGGCTACAAGAACGAGCGTGTGAAGGCGTCGATGCAGGTCGTGTTCGACGAACTCAAAAAGTAGAATCCGCCTGCTTGACCGCCGAAGCCTCTGGCGAAGGTGGTTAGGCGGATAGACAGCCTGAAGGACGAGAAAACGGGCGGGATTGACCCCTCCAGGTCGCCCGCCCGTTTTTGCATTTTCAGGCCGGAATGTCTGCAAATGTCACAAGAGGTCATCTCTCTTTGCCTCACCCATCCGGCCAGAAGATTAGGTGTATAGTCTGCGCACATAGGGAGGCTAGGACGCCGAGCTAGCAAGTGCTTGGGTGCCTGGCATCACAGGAGTGTTGGAATGAAAAGCGTCGGTTCCATCACCCTGGGCACAGCGGTTGTGTGCCTTGGGCTCGTTGTCGTCACGGCTGCACAGCAACCCGCCCCGAAAGCGCCGGCGCCTGTACCCGCGCCCGCCGCCAAGGCTGCCGCGTCGCATGCCGCCGCCACCGTTTCCCACGACGAGCAGAACGCGCTCGTCAAACGTTACTGCGTCGGCTGCCACAGCGAACGCGGCAAGGCCGGCAACCTGTCGCTCGCCTCCTTCGACATCGCCAAAGTGGGCCACGAGCCCAATGTAGCCGAGCGCATGATCCGCAAGATGCAGGCGAGCATGATGCCGCCGCCCGGCATGCCGCGCCCGGACCCGGCGACGTATCAGAAGCTGATCACGACGCTCGAGACCACGGTTGACGCCTACGCCAAGACCAATCCCAATCCCGGCGGCCGCACGTTCCAGCGCCTGAACCGCCCCGAGTACACCCGCGCCGTCAAGGAACTGCTCGACCTCGACATCGATGCCGGCCGCTGGCTGCCGAACGACACCCTGAGCGCGAACTTCGACAACATCGCCGACGAGCAGACGCTGTCGCCGACGCTGCTCGAGTCGTACCTCAACGGCGCCGCCGACATCAGCCGCATGGCGGTGGGTGACAAGGACGCGCCGGCGATCGATTCCACCTACACCAACCCGAGCTACATGTCCCAGCATCCGTGGGACCACGTCGAGGGCTCGCCCTACGGCACGCGCGGCGGCATGGTGGTGAACCACGTGTTCCCGGCCGACGGCGAGTACGCCTTCGAGATGACGTTCAACTCGGGCGAGAACACGCGCTTCGAAGACATCGACGTCTCCATCGACGGGCAGCGCGTGGCGCTGGTCGAGTACGAGCTGATCAACATCGCCGGCGCCGACGGCCGCGGCCAGACGCCGCTGCGCACCGAGCCGATCCTGGTGCGGGCCGGGCAGCACAAGGTGGCCGCCGCGTTCGTCCGCAAGATCGACGGCCCCTACGAAGACCTCATCCGCCCGCACGACTGGTCGTACGCGGGCGGCGGCTCGGGCGGCAGCGGCATCACCACCTTGCCGCACATGCGCGACTTCATGATTCGTGGGCCGATGCGGACCACGGGCATCTCGACCACCGCCAGCCGCCAGAAGGTCTTCACCTGCCGGCCGACGTCAACGAAGGACGAGGTCCCGTGCGCCCGGCAGATCGTCACCCGCCTGGGCGGCGCCGCCTATCGCCGGCCGCTGGCGGCCGCCGAAGTCGATCGGCTGATGCCGTTCTACGAGGACGCCGCCGCCACGGGCGGCTTCGAGACCGGCGTGCGCGCCGCGCTCGAAGCGGTGCTGGCGAGCCCGCACTTCATCTTCCGGCTGGAACGCGCGCCGACCGACGCGCGCTCGGGCGGCACCTATCGCGTCGCCGACGTTGACCTGGCGTCGCGCCTGTCGTTCTTCATCTGGGGCCTGCCCCCCGACAAGGACCTGCTTGCCGCCGCCGCGCGCCGCGAGCTGTCGTCACCGGGCGGGCTCGAGAAGCACGCGCGCCGCATGCTCGCCGATCCGCGGTCCGAGGCGCTGGCCGGCCGCTTCGCCGCGCAGTGGCTCCGCCTGCAGGACGTCGACAAGGTCCACCCCGACCCGAACTTCTACCCGAACTTCGACGAGAACCTCGCCGAGTCGATGCGGACCGAGACCAAGCTGTTCTTCAGCAGCCTGATCAAGGAAGACCGCCCGCTGCTCGACCTGCTGACCGCCGACTACACGTATCTCAACGAGCGGCTGGCGCGTCACTACGGCTACCGCGGCGTGGTCGGCAACCAGTTCCGCCGCTTCACCTATCCCGACGCTTCGCGCCGCGGCCTGCTCGGCCAGGGCAGCGTGCTGGTGCAGACCTCGCTCGCCAACCGCACCTCGCCGGTGCTGCGCGGCAAGTGGGTGATGGAGGTGCTGCTCGGCACGCCGCCGCCGCCGCCGCCGCCCAACGTGCCGACGCTCGACGAAACCGGCGGGGCCAAGGAAGGCCGCCTGCTGACGACGCGCGAGAAAATGGAGATCCATCGCAAGAACCCGACCTGCAACTCCTGCCACCGGTTCATGGATCCGATCGGCCTCGCCCTCGACAACTTCGACGTCACCGCCAAGTGGCGCGTGCGCGAGAACGGCATGGCGCTCGACACCGCCGGCGACTTCTACGACGGCACCAAGGTGACCTCGCTGTCGGAGCTGACCACGGCCCTGACCAGGCGGCCGACGCCGGTGGTGCGCAACTTCACCGAGAACCTGATGGCCTACGCCCTTGGCCGCCGCGTCGAGTACTTCGACCAGCCGGCGGTGCGCGCCATCCAGCGCTCGGCGGAAGTGACCAACTACAAGATGTCGTCGTTCATCCTCGGCGTCGTCAAGAGCGACGCCTTCCGGATGAAGCGAGTGGAACCTGAACCGACAACGACCGAAACCAAGGCAGGGAGATAACGATGTCGTACCTCACCGGTAAGCACATGCCGCGCCGCACCTTCATCCGGGGGGCGATGGGCGCCGCCGTGGCGCTGCCATTCCTGGATGCCATGGTGGGGGCCAAGGGCATCGGCGCCGCGCCGGCCGGGGCCGAGCGCACGCGCCTGATCTGCATCGAAGAGGTCCACGGCCTCGCCGGGTGCAACAAGTGGGGCGCCACCAAGCACCTGTTCGCGCCCGAAGCCACCGGCAAGGACTTCACGTTCGCCGCCGACAGCGCGCTCAGCCCGCTCGAGCCGTACCGCGACTACCTGACCGTTGTCAGCAACACCGACGTCCGCATGGCCGAGGCGTTCACCGCCCCGGAAATCGGCGGCGACCACTTCCGCTCGAGCGCGGTGTTCCTGACCCAGGCGCACCCGAAGCAGACGCAGGGCTCCGACATCTGGGCCGGCACTTCGTTCGACCAGATGTACGCGCAGAAGTACGGCCAGGCCACCCCGCTGCCGTCGATGCAGTTCTGCATCGAGAACCTCGACCAGGCCGGCGGCTGCACCTACAACTACTCGTGCGCCTACACCGACTCGATCAGCTGGGCCTCGCCCAACGAGCCGCTGCCGATGATCCGCGACCCGCGCGTGGCCTTCGACATGCTGTTCGGCACCGGCGGCACGCCGGCGGACCGCGACGCCCGCCGCAAGTCGCGCCGCAGCATCCTCGACTGGATCCAGGGCGAAGTCGCCAGCGTCC
>JBAZYO010000027.1 GCA_041659285.1 Vicinamibacterales bacterium
TGCCATCCGCGTCGATTCTGCGGTATTGCTTGAGTCTCCCGACCACGCGGCAAGCCCGGCCCTGTCGCAATTGCGCCGAGCAATGCTCGCCGAGCTTCGACCACGCTTCCACGTCGAAGCGGCTAACCTCTTTTTCGAGGGTGTCGCCCTGCTTGAAATGCCGATCCGAGACAATGACGAAATCGCACCGGAGACTACCGCTCGGTAGTGTTTCTGTTTTGGGATCTTCCACGACGGTGCCCTCAATCAAGATGCTGTTGAGTGAGTTCACGCGACCTCCCCCGGCTCGCGCGACCCGCTCGTCTCGGCGATGATGACGCGGTCGGTCAGCTCTGCGACGTACTCGTAGTCCACGTCCCGCAATCGCCCGTTCCGGCAGTTTTGCAGCACGTACACGACCTGCTCGCCGATGGTGCGCTCGTAGCTGTAGCCCCGGCCCTGCATGAGGGCGCGGCGGTTGCGGCGTCCGGCGTCTGAGCGCACGTAGCCCAGCACGCGGGCCACGTCGGGGGCGGTGGGGGAGAGGGTGGTCATGATGTGGCCTCGGCGATTCTCGCCTCTACCATTTCGAGGAGCTTGTCATTTAGCTCTTCTTTTTTGGCGTAGGCGGCGGCGTTGGCGGCGTAGGCGGCGGCGGCGTTGGCGGCGTAGGCGGCGTAGGCGGCGGCGGTGGCGGCGGTGGCGGCGGCGGTGGCGTTGGCGGCGGCGGCGGCGGTGGCGGCGTAGGCGGCGGCGGCGGCGGTGGCGTTGGCGGCGTAGGCGGCGGCGGCGTAGGCGTTGGAGGCGGCGGCGTAGGCGTTGGCGTTGGCGGCGGCGGTGGCGTTGGCGGCGTCGGCGGCGGCGGCGTAGGCGTTGTCGGCGGCGGCGTAGGCGTTGGCGTTGGCGGCGGCGTAGGCGGCGGCGTTGGCGGCGGCGGCGGCGGCGGCGTTGGCGGCGTAGGCGGCGTAGGCGGCGTTGGCGGCGTAGGCGGCGGCGTTGGCGTAGGCGGCGTTGGCGAGTTTTTTGTCTCCCGTTTCCAAAAACTTCTGCACGACAATCGGCATATCCCACAGATGGGCCACGGATAAGGCCGCCCACCGCGCAAACGCTCGCAACGTATCGGACACATCGATCCCGCCCCGGAGATAGGTCCGCTCGGTCGCCGCGTGTTTATCGCGGTCGTCGTGCTCGACAATCGTGCCGCCTAGCTCGACCTCCCACACCACGGGGCCGGGCGCGTATTTCACGGCGTCGAGGATGCGCATGGAGCCATGGAGGCCATGCGTACAGGGCACCGGCTTACCTTTGACGGTATGCGTTACCCCTAGGGCGATGTCGCGGCCGTCATTGTACCGAAGCTTCTTTTCCGTCGTTGAGAAATACCACGCTTTCAAACCCGTCCTCCTCGGCTTGGGCATCTTCCGCCCTCGCCTTGTAACTACAGTGTAGTACGTGATACGCATGGCGTCAATAGCAATACCGCGTTTTCCTTGCGATTTGTTTTGACTCCCATGTCATTACCTTGTATACTTTTCATGAGGAGAAAACCGGGAAATGGCACGAAAAAATGATTCCGCTGTCGCTACACCGTGTTACACTTTGCCCATGGCAGAGAAACGCGACCCCTTCCCCATGCGATCCACGAAGACATGGGCGGCCATGGTTTCGGCACAAGCGGCAAAGGAAACGCGCGACCGAACGAACCTGATAGAGCGCGTCATGGTGGCGTACTGCAATGACCCGGCGATCCGGGATCTCGTGCAGCGCTACGAAGACACGCACTCCGCCGCCTAGCCTCCCCGCATGCACGGGCAGCCCTCGTCGATCCAGTACAGCGGCGTGCCGTCGTCGCCCGTATAGCCCGAGCCTGCCCCGTTGGCATTGTCGCCGTCAACGTACCACTGAGGATTAGACCCGTAAGCATTGATCCCGACGTTATAGGGGATATCGGCGATGATGAGTTGCGCCTTCGGGATTCCGTATTGCTTGTAATTTTGAAAATGGTCATTGAATAGGTCAACCCGGTTCATGGCTCCCCCGCTTCGCATATCTTTCGCGCGTAAGCCCGCGTCGTCTCCGGCACGTCCACCACGCGCCCGGCGTTGTAAAAGCACAGCGCCCGCTCCCACGTCGCAAACTGCTTGTGGAGCGCGGCGACATATCGCAGCGCCACCGTCGCATTATCCAGCGGGTCGAGGATGTCGAAGCGCCCGCCCTGCCAGTACTGCGACAGGAGCCAGCCGAGATTGCGCGGATCGGTGTGAAGCTGGTAGAGCCCGAGAGACGAGAAACCCGAGGGCTCAAGGTGGATCGCCGCCGCGTCCCCGCTTGACTCCGCTAGCATCAACGCATGCGCAACGGATCGCGGCACCCCGGCAGCATCGGCGATGCGCATAACGGCGGCATGGGTCGCAGGGCTTATCGGCGCAGCGGCGAGGGGCAGCGACAGCACGAGGAGGGCAGCAAGAAGGAGGGGCTTCATCCGCGCCCCTTGAAGACGTAGTGCCCGCCGCGCGTGGTAGAATGCCAGTACATCATCCACCATAGCGATTCCGCCGGATCGGCGTTTTCGAGCGCCGCGATCATGTCCTCGCAACCGCTCCATCCGCCCGTATGCAGGGTCAGCGAAAAGTTTCCCATCTTGTCAGGACCTTCGAACTTGCCCGAGCCGCATCCGGAGGCCTCGAATAGTTCGAGAATTATTTCGGCACCGGGGCGGAACTTGTGTGCATCAAGGTGCTGGATGGTCTCGATGTCCTGTTCGGTCGGGTAGCCGTCACCGTCCATCATTGCCTCGCCCCCGGTACCGCGTCGCGGCGTGGCTCTCGTCGCGCTCGGGCTCGTCGTCGATGACGTGCGCCTTGACGAAGCGTGCCAGCCGGGAGCGCAGGGTCTCGACGTAGCGAAAGCCCACGGTGCATTCGATCCGGACGACGGGGGCCTTGCGGCAGGTGCGGCCGTCGATAACGATAGTCTGCATTGTTACCTCCTCGAAAAGAAACCGACGGGCCGGTGTGCCGCTCTGCGCTCCTGCGTTTACAGGCCATCCTGGCTTGCGGCACGTCGGGCCACGGTGTAGCCGAATCTCGGATTCGAACCGAGTCGCGCAGGGTACAGGCCCGCGCTCGCCGCCATGGCATCCGGCAAGTGCCGGGCGGGTTAGGCCCGGCGATAGATAGAGACCACCTACCCTTTCGCGGGATCTCCCGCAGCCATTTCCGCGAAGCGCATCCGCGCCCGCTCGCGTTCGTGTTTGCGCTGGATTTTGGCTCTGGCCTTCTCCATTGCGGCATAGTCGGGATCGTGTCGGGCCGCGTGTTCCTGCTGCGCCCATTTCTTGAGTGCATGCTTTTCCCATCGCGCGAGAAGGGCGGCGTACTTCGCCCGGAGTTTCGGGAAGACCTTGGCCAGCAGGCCCCGGAACTTCTTCGAGTAGAACGACGCCTCGCCCTTCTCGCGCAGGCCCTGCTTCTCCGCTGCTTGGCGAACGGCCTTTCGCGCGATCTTGTGCGGGTTGGACAGCCCGCGATTGTCGAGGCGGCCGTGCATGAAGCGGAGCGCGGTCTGTTCGTCTACGCGAGCAAAGGTCATGAGGTGGCCGGTCATGGCGTCACCTTCAAGCCCGTGCTCGTCGCAAAACTCGCGCGCTTCGATAAGCCGCTGCCGAGTCGTCGCCTTCATGCCACGTCCTCCCGGCGCTTCGGCTTGGGCGGCTCGACGTAGCCATAGCCCCGCGCGGCGTATTGGCGGGCACGGCGACCGGGCCAGCCTGCGGCGTTGGAGTGGCCCACGGTGAGGCGGTGCCAGAGCTTCGACCCGCTGCGCTTCTTGCCGCCGAAACCCGACCGAGTGTCGTAGCCGCGTGCATGAGTGCGGTGCTTCTCGGCGGGCTTCCCGAAGCCGAGGAAGCGGAAGAAGCGGGCGACCATGGAGAGGAGGGCGATCAGCGCGCCGGAAAGAAAGTTTTTCGCGAGCGCGTCCTCGGGCTTGTCGCGGCTTTTCTCGAACGCGGCCCGGTGCTGCGCGTTGGTGTAGCGGTTGGTGGTCCGCGCGAGTTCGCGCGCCCGAATGCTGTTGCGCATCATATTCTCCTCCTTGGCTTTGTCAGTTCCCGTTCCACATCTTCGACGCTCCGGGCGATGAACGCCAGCCCGCCCCGCTTGGCAATCTCGGCGAGGAAGATCAACTGTTCTTCGGTGGCTTTCCCGGTCGGGCTCTTGACCTCGATGGCGAGAGGCCGTCCCTCCCATGCGGGGATCTCTGAGCCGATCACGCCGATGATGTCGGAGCATCCGGGGAAGCCGAAGCGCACGAAGCGGGTTTTGCCTGTCTTGTCGGCGAGTTTCACCGCGCCCGTGTTGACGCGCCACGCGAACACCTGACGGATCGCGAGGTATTCGAGGATGGCGGCGAGGACCGCGCCTTCTGGCGTCATACCCGCGACCCCGCCCGCTGCCACATGCAAATAGCGCAGGCCACGGCGGGCTTGCCGATCTCGCCGCGATGGAAGGCTGCGAAGGTGCAGAGGAGGTCGGCGTAGGTCACGGGGTGGCCTTATATGCCGCGACGGCGGCCTCAACCTCGTCCCAGGATATCCATTGGCGCAGCAAATTGGATTGCCATGCCCATGCGGCGTCCCGTGCGGCGTCCCGTGCGGCGTCCCATGCGGCGTCCCGTGCGGCGGCCCCTGCGGCGGCCCCTGCGGCGGCCCGTGCGGCGTCCCGTGCGGCGTCCCGTGCGGCGGCCCCTGCGGCGGCCCCTGCGGCGGCCCGTGCGGCGTCCCATGCGGCGTCCCGTGCGGCGGCCCATGCGGCGGCCCGTGCGGCGTCCCATGCGGCGGCCCATGCGGCGGCCCATGCGGCGGCCCGTGCGGCGTCCCGTGCGGCGGCCCGTGCGGCGGCCCGCTCTTGTTCAGTTGCTTCGCCATTCGAAAAACGCTCGGCAACCACCACCGCGTTGCGGCTCCGCTCGTCTGTCAGCAAATTCCACAATGTCCGACCATCGGCAAGCGGGGTGCCCCGCACGCAGGCACAGGCATAAAGGCGAAGTTTTTTGTCATCCTTGAAATCGATTTTATTGAGCGCCCACATCATCCAGTCGGAGCGCTTGCAGTTGGCCCATGCTTCGGCGAGGGATGGCTGGGTCTTTGCCCATTTCTCGGCCTCGTCGCAGGGATAGAGCGAGCGGAGTATCGCGGCATCTTTTCGGTTCAAAACAGCCTCACTTGCTTGCGGTCCGCGTCTTTCCGGTCGTGGGCCTCCTTGGCGATGCGGGAGGCTGCCGCGATGATCTGACGCAGGCCCTTGTCGCCCAGGGTTTCGCGGGCGTCGGCCATGGCACTATCCATGGGGAAGGGGAGGAGGTTGGCGGGAGAGTCGTCGAGCCCGAGGATGCGGCGGGGGTCAGGGGCTTGCAGGATGCCAGCCTTGACGGACAGGCGTAGCTCGCGGAGAAGGGCACCGGAGAGGCGAGGCCGGAAAGTTTCAAAAGTTGCACGATCTGAATCTTTTGCAACTTTCGAATCTCTCAGCTTGTCGGCGGCTTCCTTGCCCTCGTACTTGGCGAGCCAATCGATGAAGGGCTGGAAGTAGATGCGCGCGCCCCCGGCCCTCGTCGAATAGGGCAATGTCTGCAATTCGGGGTGTCGAGACTGGATCGTCTTGATCGTGGCTTTGCCCAGCCCCGACGCCACCGATACGAAATGCAGGGTCAGTCCCGCAATCTGATCATTCATTCGTCTCCTCCTTCGGCGTATTCCACGCGCTCGCGCCGGATCGGCTCAAATATCAGCCGCCCCTCGTCGTCGCGAAAGGCGCGGAGCATGTCCCGATCCTCTATGCTTTCGGCCTTTATCCATTCGGCGGGGAGTGATACCTGAAGCCCCTTCGCCCCGCAGGGCCTGACCCGGTATTTTTTCGGTAGCGTCATCATGGGCTTAATAATACCCCGGTCTATAGTAATGTCAAGCGATTTCACGCCGATTTCTAAAGATTGTTGTGGTGTATCTATTTGTATAACAATAGTATATTAAAGTATACCATTGTGTGAATCTGTAGGTTCCGTGCCAAGAGGGCGAAAACCGGGGCGGAAAAATCGTACAGAAATCCATCGATTTTCTTTGACAACCCCAAGCGCTTGGGATATAGTGATAGCATCAAGAGATTGAGGAGCGGATATGCGGTACATAAGCAGCCAGCGCTACTTGGACCCCGAGACCGTCGAGACCAAAAAGGCAGAGCTTGAGGATGTCGAATCCGTATCCATCCCCTGCTCTTACGTTGGGATCATCAACGGCGTCGAGTACGCGATGGTAGCCGACAAGCACCACACCCTCGCGGCGGCCCGCGAACTTGGCTTAGAAATAGAGTTTGATGTCAGCCCCGACCCGGAATACCTCGAAGGGGAAGCGCTCCTCGAGGCCCGTTACATAGACTCAAGCTACTACAACATCGAGACGGGAATAGATGAGTTTTGAGGAGGGGGAGATGGACAAGCCCGCGTATTGCACACAGATGGATGGCAATTGCCCGATGTGCGCCCTATCGAGCTACGGCATGGACTGTCAGGGCCGCAACATCGCGGCGGTAGCACTCGGGCGCAGGGGCGGCGCGGCCAAAACCGACGCCAAGCGCGCGGCGAGCGTGGTCAATGGGGCCGCGCCGGTCAAGCCGGGATCGAAGCCGCGCGGGCGGCCCAAGAGCAAGCCCGAGTAAACCGGGGAGAGCGCCCCGGCTCGCGGAGGGCGATCCCGGCCCCTCCCGCCGTCAACGTGCTACGCCCTTGGCTTTTTCGTAGCTCCGCGCTCCCACAAGCCCGAGCATCCCGAGGACGAGCGGCGTTAGCTCCGACAGATCGAGGCGCGGGGCCGCGACTGCCACGCCGAGGAGCGACAGCCCCCACGTCCCGAGCGGGGCGATGACGTACTGGTAGGCGAAGGCGGCGGCGCAGGTCCAGCCGAGAGCGGGCCGCCAGTTTCCCGCGAAGCCACCCCGCGCCACTTCGGCTGCATCCACGGCAGCCTGAGCCGCCATAACCTGCGCGTCTACTTCGGCGAGTTTCATTTCAAGATCGGCCTGCTTGGTAGGATCAAGGACGGCCTGCCCCGTGATGGCGGCGCGAATGTCCAGAGCAGCTTTGCCCACGCCCGCGACGGCCTCGCCGAGGCCCTTGGTATCTATGTTTACGGCTGGCATATTATCTCCTAATTAGACACTCTCTGAAAACTGATAATGTGGATAATCTGGGGCGATTCCGTCGTGCGCCATCGTCCAATCCCCGCCCCACTCGAAACCATGCCGCTTGAACGCCGCTGCGATCTTTGTCCAGCGCGGGTCCGATCCTTCTGGCCACACAGGGCGGCCGTTCTCGGCAGGCACCACGTCTAGGGCGGTCCCTACCTGGTGCGCGCTTCGACCCGTGCCACCCTCGGACTGCTTCCGACCATCGGCATTGGTGACAGTATAGCCATTTTCTGCCGCGCCAATGGGTGCCAGCATCGCGATAGCTCGCGCGGCATTGACGACGCCTATCGGCTTGCGGCCTTGGCACCAAAGCGCGTATTGTTCGTCAGCGGTTCGGCGCGTCGAGGTGACAGCGCAATCGACGCATGCGGCGGCCAGTTCGGCAAGCGCGGAGCGGGCAGCTGCGGCCGGGCCAATGAGTAGCGCATCAAGACTTTTATTCACGGCGTGCTCCCCTTAACGATTCCCGCCAGCCCGAGCACCGCTGCAACGGCTATGCCCACCCACGTCGCGATGACCCCGCCTTTCTTGTCGTGCGTCTCCACATGCCTATCGATGCGCCCTTCGAGAGCATCCACGCGCTCGCACGAGGCCAGACCGTCGAGGCGCTGCATGATCGCTTGCGTTCGTTCGTCGATTCGGGCAAGCATGGCCTTATCGTCTGCGTCTTCCATCACTTAACCTCGTATCTTATAGACTTGGTGCCAAAACGGGTAACGCGCGACATAAGCCGCCAGTAATCGTATTCAATAAGTATTTCGATCTCGGCGGGGTTATAATAAAATCCCAATCTTTGAGGGTCAAGGTATTTCCCTTTATATTTTACAATCGCATGATCTATTCCCGGTTCGTGGATGCCAATCATCAAGGCTTCTGGACCAAGCAAATATACCATATAGACAGCAAGGTCTTCGCAATCGCCTTCACCATCGGCCTCAAGTTCTGCGGGGCTTTTCCAGTAATCTTCTCCTGCTGGCTCGGCATGAAAACGAAATGAGGAAACGACTATCCATGCCTCATCTAAGCTTTCCTTCCCAGCGACATATCCCATGGTATTAATTGCGAATGGTGAACAAGAGGTAAGGACGCAAAAAAACACGCATGTGATAATTACTCGGCCCATGAGTTTGCCCATGCGTCAAATATATCATAAGATTTCGGAATCTGCATCATGAATTATAGCCGCCCGCTGCGGTATCTGCGCAGGCATTCGTGGTTCCGGCATCGGCATATGATACATAATAAGCCGCAGTCGTATTGTTTGTACTCTTGTTACCAAGACACGATTTACATGCCCTAAATCCATACCCCGACCCTCCCCCTGTTGCGGTGACGCTATCTGCAACGCAATCCGTAACCCGCTTAGCGCCAGAGAATCCCGCAGCTATCCCGGCGGCGGAGGTAGAAATCAAGGTAGCACTACAGTTTGTTAATATTCCGTTAATCGAATACCCGAAAAACCCAACCGTAACACCTGCAAACTGATTTTTTATTCTCGTTGCGCTAACGTTTCTTATATTCGCATCTGCGCTGGTATACATAAATACACCTATCACTGTATTTATGTTTCTATTGGTATCACTGCCGTCAATAATAAAATCGCGCAATTCTACACCGGCAGCATTTATGTATATACAATAACTGGACCCGGCTTCATCGTATTCGCCGAATGTTATAATCGTCCTGCTGCCACCGCCCGCTAATGTTATGTTTGCTTTTACCTCGATCTTGGCTGCTAGTAAATAAGTACCTTGGGTCAGTTCGACGCGCCCACCGCCCCACGTCTGAGCAACATAATCAATGGCAGCATTAATCTGAACATCGTCAGCCGTGCCGTCGCAGTAGTAGTCCGCCGTGCCGTGGTAGCCATAGGCCGCGACCACGACATTGTTGCTCCGCCGAGTCCGGCGTCCCGGAGCGCCTCCGCCCTGCGCACGTGCCGCATAAAGCGTCGTCTTCGTCCAGCCCTCGACGACCTCGCGAAACATTGCTATGGTGTGGCCGATGGTACCCGCGCGCTTTTCGCATTGCACATCATAGCATTCGGCAGTGACGTCGATATATTCGTTTGTGTCCGCTGTCCCGAGTTGCAGCCGATACCATTCGCCCGTTTCGTACCATGGCGCAATGCCTTTTATCGAGATTGCATAAATGTGTTTAGGTGTCTGCGTGTATTTGTACCAATAGTCGGCGAGTTTATCGACCTGCGCGGCAGTTATGATGTAATCATTCGATATGGTCTTAACCTTTTCGCCGTTGCGTCGAATATCATCATCGCGCTTGAGCTTGTCCGATACGAGGGCTTTGTCATAGCGCATAATGCGCTTCCCATAAATGGACAGACCCGTCATGTAGACATCATACCCGCGATTGTTTTGGATCGTCACGAGCGCGCGATCGGGCTGCGTCGTGGTATCCAGCGTCACGTCAAGCGCATCATTGGCCGAAAGCGTGTCATCGGACTTTTGGGAGGTCTCGACAAGGCGAGCCCCAGAAACGCCGATAATCCTCGGTTTCTTGGGCTCGCTTTTTTGCAAACCCAAATTGTCGCGGAAACGCGCATCAGCGGCGGCCTGCGCCATTGCGGCCAATTGTTCGGGAGACAAAGGCGGGATGCGGTCTTCCGCCGTGGGCCGCTCCTGGTCCGGCGTGGGCCGCTCCTGGTCCGGCGTGTGGGTTGGGGCAGGTTCCGGGGCATCGAGAGCGATTTGTCCGGGGTGGACGCCTTCTGTGGGGTCGGGGAAGAACGGCCCCGATGCACCCGATACTATCTGCCCAGGATGCATACCTTCTGTGGGATCGGGGAAGAACGCGCCCGCATCAACTGCATCAACCGATTCAAGCCCGGCTTTTTCGGGAGTCATTATGAAAACTTCCCAGCGTCGAAGCTGTCATCATATTTGAGTTCGTGTTCGGTAGCTCCCGACAACGCGGCGAACACTCCACTTGCTATGGCGTGATACAAAAGTTTGCCCCCGTCATGCGTCCATCGGTCATCAGCTTGCCCGGAATATAATAGCTCCTCGCCCGTTTCCTTGACAACTTGTGAGCCGTATACCGCTATAGAATTGATACCCTCGGTTGACAGCGCTGTCCCGATTCCGCCGATATCTTCCACGTCGCCATTTATGTCCTCGTCCGTCTCGTTGTACCGGACCCGCATGGTCAGCACCCCGTCCGGCGTCGCGCCGAGATACGATGCTAATGATGCTTCCCCGATAGCCTTGAGATGCGACCACGGCTGGTCCCCCCGCTCTACCTCCACCCAAGGATGGACCACGTTAACGGAATCCGCGTCTATCGCCACCGTGTCATAGGTCGTCGTAGCAGCCGAGTCTGCGCTCCCGATCCCGGCCGCGCCGTCGGTTGCGTTGAGGAGGAAGTAGTCAAGCGCATCTATCCCGCGCGTCAACATAATACCGTCGGCATAAAATGTCGAAGCTCCGACAGCATAGAACGTAATCCGCAGCTCGGTACAGGTCGATGACAGGATCGTGCGCGAGACATTGACGCGGGTAAAAATAGCCGTGTCGGTACCGCAAACCGTCTCGCTAGCCGTCCCCACCAGCGCACCAGCCACGGTCAATTCCTCGATCTGGATTTTTACAGTTGATGCCGTACCTTGCACGATGAATGCCGAGAAATTGAACACGTCCCCAACGTCGATCTTGTCGGTCGACTCAAACTTGATTACTTGGCGAATATAGTCGCCCGCTCCGGTTGCGATACATTTCAGCGAATAAGTACCAAACTGGGCATAGGTGTTTGATCTGGAAAGCGTTATTCCAGCGCCGGATACCAGCCACGAATTGGCAGGGGTCGCGTTTTCGCCACTTGAATTAAGCGCATAGTTGCGGATCTCTTTCTTCGTCACCAGCCGCGCAATCGCGTGAAACAGGCTCGCAGCCTCGGTCGTCGGGTCGCTCAGCTTGAACGTGTCGAACGCCGACGCCGCCGACAGCCGGGCCTCGCCCAGCTCCGCCACGCAGTCCTCGGCCTCTATGCGCGCCTCGCCATAATATTTGTTTGGGCTGGTGCGATGAAACGCGCCCGGCGTGGTGCGGCCGAGGAACAGAGGCTCGGCCTTGGATAGCGCACCCCAGTCGGCAGGGTTGGCGTAGAGGTAGAGCGCTTCCGCCGCGGTCAGGGCGCGATCGTAGATGCGGAACTCGTCGATTGATCCTGCATTATAGTTTGCAGTGGCGAAGAGCCCAATTTTAAATGGATGCCCAAAGTCATCGAGATCATAGTCAACAAGCGCGTTACTGTTTCTTTCAATTCCATCTATGTACACAATTATGCGCTTCGTTGCGTTCGAACGATCAAACACGAAAACAAGATGATGCCAAGCATTGTCTCGAATATTAAATGTGGTTGCGAAATTGAGCGAAGTGCTGTTTTGCCCTACATATGTCGTAAAGGTTGTGACAGTAATAGCGTACAATGGCACAATAGAAAAGGCGCCTCCGAGGCTATCGTCTGATAAAAATCCGCTTGCAGAATCGGCGTTATGCTTGTACCAAAACGCCATTGTTCTTTTGGCATACAAAGCGGCAGCTTTTGTAATAGTTATTTTATCATCTACTCCATCAACCAACCGGGCCTTACCGCTCATACCATCAACAGGAATAGCCCCGGTAACCGTGGCGCTGTTGCCGTTGCCGGAATTATCGCGCCCCGGAGTCACCAAGTCGTCAAAGCTCCAATGCCCGAAAAGCCCGTCGCGCACCGTATTCGCTGGCGACTCGCTGTCGATCTCCACCCCGACGCGATTCTGCAAATATTTTTGCGTCCCGTTGTACCGGCCGTTGAATGGATCGAACGCGTCATACTGGTCGTCGCTGAATTGACCGTTTATATTCTTGAACGTCAGCCCCGCCGTGTTCGCGCCGGGATTGCCCGTCATCGGCGCGTCAACGCCCTTGCGAAGATCGAACGCCAGCACCCCGCGATCATCCGCAACCTCATGCACAACTGGTATACGGATTCGCTCACGCCCGAGGGTTGTGCCGTTGAAGTCAAAGATGATCTGCCGATCAGCCTTATAGGTCTTGTACTCGCCCGTCGCCAGCGTCTCGTCCAGTTCGTGGATGATCCAATAAGAAAACTCGGCTGCAATTGCCGGGGAAAAGGCAATTTTATTTGCAGGGGTGAATGTGCCCGCGCCGGGAACAACCTGCGCGTCATGGATTGCAACCCCGTTTATCGTGCTGTAAAACCCCTTTAGTTTCGCCGTATTATCAAAATAACAACGGATATAAACCCACTTTTGAAGTGCTGCGGTACTTAGAATGGCGACAGACTGCACCTCCTCACCCACCCCCCCGGAAATGGTATAAAAATTAAACGTGTCGGAAACCGCACGGTAGTAAAGTATTGTCTCACTTGTCGCCGCAGCGACCCCGTAGGTTGTAAATATCCGAGTATCGCTTGCCACGTCATATGCGAATTCGGGCTTGAACCAGCCCTCGATGATAAACCGTTGCGGCAGCGTGTATAGGTAGGTCAAGTCAGTTGTGGCTCCGCACTGCATCCGATACGTCCCGCGCATATTGGTGGATACATCGTTCTTGATATAGGACACGCCCGCTGAGGTCAGGGCGGGGAAAACGCGATTGCGCGGATTGATGTAGAAGTTGTGCTTGTGCGCGAAGTTGGTGCGCATGTCGTCGCGCCAAGACTTTGGCAGATACTTAAGCGCCATCAATACCCCCTGCTTCGCCGCATCTCTGCACGGTTCCCTGCATTGTCAAGATCCCGCTCACGTATGACCGAACCCGCGACATAGGTTTTTCGATTATCAACATAGGTCATACCACGAGAGGCAACGCCCTGTTTTTTAG
>JBAZYO010000028.1 GCA_041659285.1 Vicinamibacterales bacterium
CAAGGTGTTCCTGGCTGACGAAGCCTTACGCCTCGGGATGATCGACGCCGTGGGCACGCTCGACTCACTCGCCCCGATCGTGGTCGAGGAGGCCGACGCGGACATGGACGATGCGGCCGTGGTCCCGGCCCCAACAAATCAAGTTGTTTCCAACGCTCGACCCATGGCGGCGAGCGATGTTTCCGTTCCTCTTGCGGCCCAAGCCGCAGCAAAGGAGTCTGATATGTCGAAGAGAATCAAGGCGGCCTTGTACGCCCTGGGTCTCGTGAGCGCCGCCGATGCGAGCGACGAAGTTTGCGCTGCGGCTCTCAGTGGTTTTTTCCGCGGCCAGGTCCCGACGGAGGAAGCGGAGGTCCTGAAGGGCTTGACCCAACAGGCACCGCCGGCGCAGGTCGTCGAGCAGGCAGCTGCTCCGCTGGCCGCAGCCCCCAACGTGCAGGCCGCCCACGATCGCGAGATCCAGGAAGCCCGTCGCGCCGGGGCCATCGCCGACCGCGAGCGTCGCACACAGATCGAGGCGTCCGGCAAGCTGTTGGGCATGACGCCCGCGCAGATCGCCGCCGCGATTGGCAGTGAAGACACCCACGAGGCGGTCATCGCCAAGTGGCACCAGGAGAAGGCCGCCGCCGAGCAGCCCGTCACGCCCGTGACCAACTCCCGCGAGGGCGCCGATCGCTTTGCCGCCGACGCGGTCGACGCGATGCTCTTGCGGGCGAACTACCGTCCGACGCGTGAAAACGTGTCGGCCGACGTGCGCGAACTGACGCGGGCGCCGCTCTCCTACTTCGCCAAGCAGTGCCTGGCGCTGCGGGGTGAGCGGGTGAGCGACTTCGCGGATCCGGAGGCCGTCGCGCTGCAGGCGCTGCAGATGTGCGGCGTCGGGATCAATTCGATGGCCGACGTCGGCGCGTACGGTCCCTCGTGGAACCGTCCCGGCGACTTCCCGAACCTGCTCTCCAACCTGGCGAACAAGATGCTCGACCAGGCCCTGGAGATCGCCGAGCCGACTTATCCGATCTGGACGGCGCGGATGGCGGACCTGCCGGACTTCAAGCCGGCCACGGTCATCGGGATGGGCAACCTGCCCGAGCTCGATGAAATCATGGACGATGAAGAGATCAAGCAGGCGCAGATGAACGAAGAGCTGGCCGGGTGGATTCAAGTCGCCCGCTACGGGAACGCCGTGGCCTTGACCCCGGTCATGGTCGCCAATGACGACCTGGACGGGTTCGGGCTCGCGCTGCAGTCGCTGGCTGTGGCGCACGAGCAGACGCTCAATCGCTTGTGCCTCAACCTGATCACGGGCAACGTCGTCATGCCCGACGGCGTCGCGCTCTACAACCTGGTCGGGCACGGCAACCTGCCGGCGGCCGGCGCCGGTCCGAGCATCGCCCAGGCCCAGGCCATGAAGCTGCTGCATCGTCGGCAGCTGGGCATTGGCGGGCTGGGTCGCGTGAAGTCGCCGCCCCGCATCGCCCTGGTTCCCAGCGCCTGGGAAGAGGCTGCGATGCAGACCTTCCTCACGTTCAGCCAGCTGAACGAGTCAAAGCTCCCGATCACCGACGCCACGATCAACGTGCATCGCGGCGTCATTCAGCCGATCGTCGAGCCCGACCTGGAAGATGCGAGCCTGACGGCCTGGTACACGTTCGCCGATCCGCGGATCCGCCGCTGCATCGTCCATGCCTTCCAGCGTGGCTACGGCCGCGGTGGGAAGCGGAGCAACTGGTTTGACCCGGCGCGCAAGAGCGAGATCTTCGAAGTCGAAGGCCGCTTTGGCGCGGCGGCCGTATCGTGGCGCGGTACGGCCTGCAACCCCGGCGTGTAAGCGCATTGTCTGTGTCCTGCGGTCGGGCGCGGTCCCTCCCGGGCGCGCCCGGCTGCCGGTTTTTACTTTCCATCACAAAACTCGTTGACTCTCGGTAAAGGAGATCGACCCTCATGTCTCGAAACACTGACATCATTCGCTACCGGTTCCGCGGTGCCCAAGCGCCGCCGCTGGTGGCCTCGCGCAATCAGGATTTCTGCTCGTTGCTGGTGGGTGCCGGTGGCCCGACGGTGCAGGCCGTCGCGGGCGGCGCCATGCGGCTGCTCATTGACAACGATGCCGAGGTCGAAACGGCGTGCCTCTACCAGGGCGACATCTACCCCTGGGATATCAACGACCTGGTGCGGGTCGAGTTCCTGATCCGCAGTGTAGTGGCCTTCGGCGCCGGGAACACCGTGTTCTGGGGGCTGGCGGCCGCGCAGAACGTCGACCCGACCGCGATTGCGACGGCCATCGGCTTCCGCATGACGGCCAACGACAACGTGGTGATCGATTCGCGTGACGGCACCAACACGGTGGCCGCCGCTGCAACCGGTCAGACGCTCGGGGCGGTCTATCGCCGCGCCGTGATTGACTTCAGCAGTGGCGGACTGACGCAGGATGGCCCGACGGCGAGCGTGGGCGGGCTGGCCGATTGCCGGTTCTTCTTGAGCGACGCGCGCGGTTCGCTGCGGCGCGTCGCGGCCGGGCAGCGCTTCCGCATGGACGCGTTCGCCGGTCAGCTGCAGCTCTACGCGCAGCTCAATAAGACGGCCGCCAACGCGTCCGTCCCGCAGATCGAGATCCTGGGGATCGATGTCGAAGTGAAGTTGCCGCGATAACTCGCTGAGCTTCTCAACGGTGGGCGCTCGCGCCGTGCGTGGTGACAGGCGGCGGCGCGAGCGTTTTTTCAGTCGCACGAAACGAGGTGCAGCATGTCGATTGCGTTACTTCAGGAGGCGGCCCGCCTGCAGATCCAGTATTCGCTGCATCTGCCCGAGGCCGTCGCGCGGCATCATGTGCGGCGTTTGGCGGACCAGACGATTCTGAGCGATGCCGGCGCTTGGACGGCGGCGACGCGTACGCTCACCGATGCGGGCTCGTTCACCGAGCTGACCACGAGCACGCGCACGTGGCTCTACCTGCACGATGCAGGGAGTGGGACCGTCATTCCCGGGTGGTATCGCGTGGTCAGCCGAACCAACGACAACAGCGTCGTACTGGATCGGGAGATCCGGACGCCACCGGCCGTGGCGCTCGCCGCGGTGGTGATCGACGTGCGGATCGTGCGCGGGGCACTGGCCGACATGGCGGGGGCGCATATCCGTGACCGCCAGAATCTGCGCGAGGAAGTGCGGCGATTGCTGCCCGTAATTCCGCTGCCTGTCTACCCGGCGGTCGCGAACGTGTGGCACGGGACGGCGACCTACGGCCCGGATGGGGACGACTTCACCCCGACCAAGGTCGCCAGCTCGATCGCCAACTGCGAGCCGGCGAACATCCTTGACGGCGTCGTGATTGACGACGTGGTTGGCACGCACGTCTAAGCTTCGCACCGACACCTAAGCAAAGGACTCAAACCTATGTACAACGAGACTCCACTGGCCCAGGAGGCCAAGGCCCTGATCAAACAGCATCTGCACGTGCCTGACGGCGTGGCGCAGGGACATGTCGACGGACTCAACGACGTGCAGCTGGCCGACCTGGTCGCGTCGCGGGATTACCCGCCGCACGATCGCGGTTCAGTGATCCGCAGCGTGCTCACCGCGGCGACCGCGGTTCCTCCGCCGGCCCTGCCGCATCATCTGGCGCCGCCGGATCTGGTGTCGGCGGATCCGCCAGCAGCGGCCGAGGCAACCACGGAAGAACCGGCCCCGAAGAAACCGCGTCGCACGCGGCCCGATTGAAAGGGCGGTGACGCATGACCTTCCGCACCCTCAAGGCGGACGTGATCCGCCGGAACATCCTGAGCACGGACTTCTTCGCGGAAGCCGTGACGCTCACGGATGGAGCGGGTGCCACTTCCGCGGCCACAGCCAAGCCGGGCGCGGAAATCACGGAGCGGCGGCAAACGGAGTACGGGTTCGAGGACGTCGTCACGCGTGATTTCTTCCTCGAACTGACCGGCGCTGTCCCGGTCCTGGTGACCTTCGGGACGCTGCAGTACGCCGTCGAAAACTTCACGACCTCGAGCGAGTTCACCACCCTCAAGACCAAGCGGTTGGCGCCAGTGGAGGCGTCCCGCGAAAGCTATCGCAGGCGCACGCCATGACCTGGAAAACCCCCACAGTCCACGCAGGCACCAACGGCACGGCCGTCACGGCGAGCGTCGCGATCGCGAAGCCTGCCGGCGTGGCGATCGGGGACCTGCTGGTACTGGTCGTGGCGACCGAGGCCGCGGCGGTCGACATCACGCCGCCCGCGGGCTGGACGGCAGTCGTCGCGGAAATCACCCAGGACGCGAAGATCAACCTGGCGGTGTTCACCCGGTTCGCCACGCACGCCGAGCCTGCGACCTATACGATCACCTGCGACGCGGCCGATCACTCGCTCTATAACCTGTTCATTGTCCGCGGGGTCGATCCGTGGGACGTGATCCATGTGAGCGACGCGGCGCAGGGCGATGCGGTGCTTCCGCGCCCCGAGCCCGAGGTGGTGACGACGGTCCCCAACTGCCTGGCGGTGGGAGTGCTCGCCTACGACGGTTCGCCGCGCGTGATCGCGGCGCCTGCCGGGTGGACGATCCTGGCAAGTGCCGACGGTCCGGCCGGGTCGATCTCGACGGGGATCGCCACCAAGGCCATGGCGGTCGCGGGATCCTCGGGCGGAGCGAACTGGACGGCAGGAGATGCCTCGGCCGGGGACTATATCGCACTCACGTTTGCGATCACGCCCGGTGTGATGGCCCGGGCGTATTCGATCCTCTATACGCCGCAGCAGCTGCTGGCCAAGACGCTGGCGGACTGCAGCGAGTTCCGCAACCTGGTGGGCGCGACGACCCACGCCGCGGCCTTCGCGCGGATCTGGCACGAATCGCTCCCACCCCCGGCCGCTGGCGCGCGCAACTACTCGCTCGCGGAGATGAACGCTTACCGACCTTATGCGATCGTGTTCACGCGCGATCCGGATGGAGCCGCGACGACTCGGATCGGGTCGCCCGGCGCGTGGACCGATCGCGGTGCGCTGTGGATCCGGTTGGTGTTCGACATGCCGGCGGGAATGGACGAAAGTCCGGTGCTGCTGGATCACCTGGTGAAGCAGCTGGTGGGGCGGCTCGAGCGATGCCCATCCGATGAGACCTACGCGACATTTAAGGGCCTCATGGACCTGGCTGGCACAACCAACGAGACGGACGGGTACAGCTACCTCGCGGCCGACAGTGTGGTGTTCAAGGCCTGGTCGCTCTCGAACCCCGCGGACTTCCCCGGGCAAGGCGACTTCATTGTCGCGACGCTCGAGGTCGCCTGGGGCGAGGGAGGTGCCGCATGATCAGCTCGATCGTGGTGAAGGAATGGGGTGCGACGCCGGGCTTGCTCAAGTCGCAGGTCAACAGGCTGATCAAGGAGTCGCTGGCGGCCACCGCCGAGTTTCACTTCCGCTTCATGCACTTCCACTTCGAGATGATCGCCTTCAACCGCTACGGCTACAAGCCGCGCAAAGGCATGGGGAAATCCGGCAAGGAGTTCTATCAAGCCTACACCGGGCGGAAGCTCAAGAAGACCGGGCAGGTCAATCCGCTGGTCTACAGCGGGGAGAGCCGCCGGCTGGCGCTGGCCGAGCCGCCGCGGGTCACCTCCACACGCCACCGCGCGACGCTCGTCCAGCGTGCCCGCGGGCTCAACCGCCGCAACCCCAAGAGCGACATTCGCATGAACGAGGAGATCAAGGCCATCGCCCCGAGCGAGGCCCGGGGTGATCTGCGGTTCACTCAGCATGATTTTGTCCGCCGCTGCCGGGAGCTACGGGCCAGTAAGATCACTCGCGTCTAGGAGTCACGCATGTCTATTCACAATCTCTACAGTGTGTACCTCAACGACGCGGCGCCGTTCACTCTCCC
>JBAZYO010000029.1 GCA_041659285.1 Vicinamibacterales bacterium
CCACAAACTGTCGGATTATATTGTTTACTATAATTCCCAAAGACCCCATCACTCACTAAACTTAAAAAGTCCATTACAGTATTTTATGGATGAAGGGGGTATGTCGCAAATGTCCTTGACTTATACATATTATTGACAATTAACAAGAAGAAGATCTAAAATCAGACCATGACTTTTGAAGCAATGCGTCCTTTTTTCCCTGACCCAGATGACCCTACAGATTTCACACAAAACACAGTAAACACAGGAAGAAAAAGATATAAAAATGGAATTAAGATGCAAAAATCACCATTAACTAGACAAAGAGGATTAAAACTCAAAGAATTTGGCTTAGTGGCTATGACGAGAGGTTTAATAAAACAAAATCCCCCAAGACAATCAAGAGAAGAATTCTAAAAAGCATAATTATCCATAAAAACAGAGTGCCTAAGTCTTGGTATTAAGAAGCTTTAAAAATTGATTTGCAGTTATTATTTTAATTCCATTTATTTTACCCCTTAAGACATGTAGGTCGTCATCTCCAGAAACTATATAAATAGGACTTTTGGTGTAAATAGCTAAAGCTATAGAAATTAATTCATCATCATCTGAATCTCTACAAATCTTTACCTTTTCTGGAGCATATACAAACTTACCCAATGCAACTATAGAAGTGATAAAATTTTGAATTTTTACTTTCGTAAAATTATATTTATTAAAGATTCGTGGGTAATTTAAGACCTTATTTAATTCTTGTAAAGTTTTATCACTATATAATAATTCAAATTTGCGTTCCATAAACGCTTTATAAATTAAATAATCGCTACCATTTTCTGTAATATTGGCACGAATCAAAACATTAGTATCAATTACTCCTTGGAGCGTGTTTTTTGGCATACTCTATATCCCTATTTATCTCTTCATCTGTAAAATGTTTATTTTTCTCGTGCATTTCATCCAACATGGCAAACATTTCATTTTTAAGTAATTCTTTTTCTAAATTTGCAAGCCGTTTATATTCTTCAAATGATAAAATAACAGCCTCTGCAACACTATCACGAAGGACAACAGTTGGATTTTTAGGCACAAGATTATCTAAAATATGTTTAAAATTCCTTTGTATATCTGTAACTGTCACCATTTGTGTATTCATAGTATATACATACTACAATACATACTGTAGTATGTCAAGTCCTTTTCAGCCACAAAAAACAGAGTACCTAAGTCTTGGCGATGACTTATTTTCGCGGCAAGTTGCCCTGCAACTATCGTCAGCGCTATGGCGTTTTACTTCTAAGTTCGGAATGGAATTAGGTAGTTCCACCACGCTCAAATCACCAAGACTTAAGTACCCTGACAACTGAAGGATATTTTGTTTTCGTTAATATTACAACCTACACTTTATATGTACTGTTGCAAGGTTTTCCTTCGACCAATCCGTAAAAATAAGCTTAATGCCTTACGGCACTTCCACTTTTTCCCGGTTATACCCGATATTCTTTCGGGGGTCTTCATCCCTTTCGGGAAACGAGTTCTAATCTTTAGGTGAGCTTCCCGCTTAGATGCTTTCAGCGGTTATCTCTTAGGAATATAGCTACCCGGCGCTGCGACTGATGTCACAACCGGCACACCAGGGATTCCCCCCTCCTGGTCCTCTCGTACTGAGGAGAGCTCCTATCAAAACTCGAACGATCCCACTGGATAGAGTCCGAACTGTCTCACGACGTTCTGACATACAATTCTTCTGTTACTAGAAGGTATGGACTATATCATATCCCGTTCAAACGGGACCTGGCGTATTACCAGCCTATAAAGGCCGGTCTAAGGAAAAATTCCTTAAGTCTCTACGGGGTTACAAAGAAATTTTATATTGAAATTGAGGCAAAATATAATCTTTAATCAAGTCTCTAAAAGTTAAGAAACTTCCTGCAATTATATAAAGCCTATGCAACCTCTTACCATTCCACAAACCAGCTGAGGATATTCTTGCAACTATATTAAAATTTTTCTTTAATACATGTATAAGTTTTTTCTGGTCTTTCAGCGAAAAACTCTGTGTATGCAAAAATGCTCCTTTACCGTATGGTTTACGACTTCCGTCGTCCATGTACCACACTGCTAGTGCTAATGGTGAAGTTAGAATTGAATCAATTATTTTAGGTATTACTTTTTTCCCTTTCGGATAAAAAATATGATAATACCTTGTTATTAAAGGGTGGCTAATCGTGCTAAACCTCCAAGAAACAAGATACATATCTCGATTCTTGTAGTAAATTCTTTTCTCTTCTCTAGGTTTAGTTAAAACCCAGTTTTGAAATACTTTATATTTCCAGAAAACATAATCAACCTGTTTCTCAGAATGAGAGAAAGTTAAAAATGCCTCCTTTTGAAGAATTCTAATATTAGCATCTCCTAATACCGAACCAATTAATACTTCTTCTTGAATTTTGTTTAAAATCAACAAAGTTTTGTACTTAATCAACTCTTTTCCAACTAAATTCTTTGAACTTCCCACGGTATTACCCTTAATTTAGAATAAACCGAAGTTTATCCAAAATCAATAGGGTTTCACCGTTATAAGCCAATTTTGTAACTCTGGTGATTACTCCTCCAGAGGGGCTCAAGCGCTTAATCGCGCTAACCCAGCTCGCGTATCACTTTAATGGGCGAACAGACCAACCCTTGGGACCTTCTTCAGCCCCAGGATGTGATGAGCCGACATCGCAAAAAATCATATTACTTACGTAATAGCTTGACTATACCTTCATCCAATTAACAATTTATGGATGTTGACGTGTTATGGAATACTTCCATCTGTTCCATCAAGAGGAACAAGTCGATACGGGGTTATATTGAAACTAGATAATTAGATTATCATTAATTGTTTTTATTTCAATAAACTTCCCACGGTATTAACCTTATTTATTATGTAAGGTATTCACCGTTATGAGTCAATAATTCTGATTTGAAACTGGTGGTTCAAATCACAGCATTCTGAAATTACTTCCAGAAGACCCCGATATGTTGAGGTAGCGAACCGCGCCGTCGCTATGGACGCTCGGGCGCGACTACTCTGTTATCCCCGGGGTAGCTTTTATCAGTTAAGCCCCGTCCCTCCCATGAAGGATCGGGGGATCACTAAGACCTACTTTCGTACCTGCTCGACCCTTCGGTCTTGCAGTCAAGCTGGCTTATCTCTTTGCAGTTAAATTACGGTTTCCATCCGTAACAAGCCAACCTTTGTGCCCCTGCGTTACTCTTTGGCAGGGTACCGCCCCAGTAAAACTGTCCATCTAGCACTTTTCCCATCCCTGTCTTCAAGGGATCTAAGTAAGCCCAACAATCTCCAACGAGAGGTATTACACTGATGATTACTCTCCCTCCTATTCTAGACAATCAAAAATTGTTAAGGCAATGCCAAATTACAGTAAAGCTCCACGGGGTCTTTTTGTCCAAGTGGGATTAGGCCGCGTCTTCACAGCCAACGCAATTTCGCCGAGTGAATCCTCAAGACAGTTGCTAACTCGTGACGCCATTCGTGCGGGCCAGAACTTACCTGGCAAGGAACTTCGCTACCTTAGAACAGTTCACTAATGTTATTTACAACTTTTCAAAGTTGAATTCTCATAATCGCTTACAAGGTCGGACTATATCATACTTAATTTCTTAAAAATTAAGTCTCGGCGTGTAGTCTCTGGGGATTCTAAAATAAATTTATTTTAATTTATACTCTTTTTCAAGCTTTTTAATTGCTTGCTTAGATTTATTTTTAGCTTTCAAAGCATCATCTCTCTTTGTGAGAAATCTGTATATCCATATACAAAATATAAATCCAATTCCAAGAGTCTCAAATATGTTTGCTAAATATTCTCCAAAAAGTCTATCACCAAAAAATAGTGATATGAACAAAATAGACAATCCTATTATGTTAACTATCTGGATATTTTTATCTTGCATATTATTTAATTTACTTTAGCCTTTCCTGCTGATTGTCCGCACTGATCGCATTATTACTATCATTATAGACAGTAGCGTCAGATACTTCAACCGTTCATTGATCTAAAATCAATGTAAGTTACGGTTATACGGATATTCCAGCATATAGCCAAGTTTTTTATAGTAACTACAATATTGTTCATAGTTACTGCTGTCGTTTCACCGGAGCTTTAGTTCAATGCAGTTAACCTTGCGGCTAACCACCTCTCCCCTTAACCTACCGGCACTGGACAGGCGTCGGCCTGTATACTTCGTCTTTCGACTTCGCACAGACCTGTGTTTTTGATAAACAGTCGGTCAGCAAACTTTAGGTGCCACCTTTTCTTGCGAAAAGGTAACCCATCTCCCGAAGTTACGGGTAGTTTTTTTGCCGAGTTCCTTAAGGATCCTTCTCTCGATCGCCTTAGTATTCTCTACCAACCCACCTGTGTCGGTTTGCGGTACGGCTTTTTATAACTCTCGTTGCGAGTATTTTCTTGCAAGCTTAAAACATTGTTATTCCCCACCTCGCGGCGGAGTTTATATCGCTTCTTAATTAAACGTTCTGATAGATTTTCTATTCAAAACTATCTCAAAGCTTAAACCTCAATTCAATAAGAGGCTACAAATTTCATGCTCGGTTACCCCCAACTAAACATGCTTTCGCATGCGTCTTGCGACGTAACGATTTATAAAAAATAGTTGAATTTTAACAACTTGTCCTTCGGCTACGCCAGTAAACTGACCTCACCTTAGGTACCGATTAACCCGTCGCGGACGAACCTAGCGACGGAAACCTTGGGTATTCGGCGGACGGAATTCTCATCCGTCTAGTGCGCTACTCATGCCTGCATTCTCACTTCCATACACTCCAGCAAACCTTACGGTTCACATTCACTGTATATGGAACGCTCCCCTACCAGATACACTTTTGAGGGTGTAAATCTTAAGCTTCGGCACTACATTTAATCCTCGATAAATCTTGGGCGCTTCTTCTCAGTCGACCAGTGAGCTGTTACGCTATCTTTAAAGGGTGGCTGCTTCTGAGCCAACCTCCTGGCTGTCTGAGAGAAAAAACTTCCTTTAAAACTTAATGTAGATTTAGAGGCCTTAGCTGTAAATCTGGGATGTTTCCCTTTTGCCATATCAGCTTAGCCCGATATGACTGTCTACCATTTTATTTATCAGTATTCTGAGTTTGGTTGATGCGCCTCAGTTACCCTTGGCGAACCATCCAGTAGCTTTACCCCTGATAATTTTATTAATGGCGCGGTCCCTATAGACCTTTCGGGGAGAACCAGCTATCTCCGAGTTCGGTTGGTATTTTGCCACTAACCACAAGTCATCCCATGTCATTGCAACGACAACGGGTTCGGGCCTCCTCCTGAATTTCTTCAGGACTCACCCTGCTCAAGGTTAGATCACTCGGTTTCGGGTCTCCCATGTACTATTTTACATCCAAAGGATGCAAATTTTTCGCACTTTCATACTCGCTTTCGCTATGCCTCGAGGGTATTAACCCATCTAGACAATAGTACAAGAGAACTCGCAGGCTCATTCTTCAATAGGCACGAGATCACATGACAAGTCATGCTCTCTCGGTTTGTCCGCAGATAGTTTCAGTTTCTATTTCATTGGGTGTCTCACCCTTCTTTTCACCTTTCCCTCACGGTACTAGTTCACTATCGGTTCGTATCTT
>JBAZYO010000030.1 GCA_041659285.1 Vicinamibacterales bacterium
GCCGACGGGCGAGCGGTGGAACGAATTTTTGCCGCGTTTCATCCGCGACGAAATCATGTCGAGCGGATTGTGGGACGGAGTTTTTCTGGACAACGTCTTCGACGGCGTTTCGTATTTCGCCAAATCACCGATTGATTTCGATCGCGACGGCAAAGCCGATCAACCGGACGCGGCCTGGCGCGCCGGCATGCGCAAGCTGCTGAAGAATGTCCGCGCCTTGAATCCTAACGCGCTCATCATCGGCAACGGCAACGGTTATTACGCCGACCAGTTGAACGGCGCATTCTTCGAGCATTTTCCGAGTTATAGTTGGGGACCGAATTGGCAGGAGTTCCGTGACGCGGTGACGAAAAACTTGAAACCCTCCTACACCGCGCTCAACGTCAACACGGATAACGAACATCGTCCGGCCGATTATCGCTTGATGCGTTTCGGTTTGGCTAGCGCGTTGGTGGGTGGCGGGGCGTACTCCTTCGATAAAGGCGACTGGAATCATAACGTGACTTGGTGGTATGACGAATATGAATTGCCGTTGGGTTCGCCGTTGCCCGAAGTGCGCAAGCTGACGGCCAGCCAGGGCAGCGCGTCGGCGGTCTGGTCGCGTTCGTTCGAATGGGGACTGGTGCTGGTGAACGGCACGGATAAAGCCCAGCGCGTCGCTTTGCCCGGCGTGTACGAAAAAATCCGCGGCACGCAGGATTCGCGGACCAACGACGGTTCGATCGTGAGCTACGTGGATTTGCCGCCGCGCGACGGCCTGTTGCTGCTGCGCCGCGCCAGCGCCAATGAGATCCGCGGCGCAACTTTCACCAATGGATCCTTTATGCGCATCTACGCGGCTGACGGCACGCAGCGGGCTAACGGATTTTTTGCGCGCCATGCCGCCGCGCCGGATGGCGCCGAAATTTTAGTCCAAGATCTTGATGGCGACAGCGCGGACGATCTGGCGTACGCAGAAAAAGGCAAAGTGACGATCAAGTACGCGTCCGGCAAGAACCGGACATTCCAACCCTGGAAGAAATATACGGGTCGTATCTACTTTGCCGCGGGGCAGGCTAATCGCGACAGCCTGCCCGAACTCGTGTTGGGGCGTGAGAATGATTCGGAAGTCTTGCTCACCGATCAAGCGGGAAAAATCTTGGCGCGCTGGCAAGCTTATCTGAACCGGATCCCGGGCGGGGTAAAACCCGCGATCGGTGATTTGGATCGCGATGACCGGCGCGAAGTCGTGACCGTAGCCGGTCCCGGCGGCGGACCGCATATCAGGATCTGGAAAACCGATGGCGCGATTTGGGGCGGCGGCTTTTTTGCCTTCGACGCCACGCAGGTGGGCGGCGCCGCGATCGCGGTCGGTGACGTGGACGGCGACGGGCGTGACGAGATCGTCGCGGCCTCGGGCCGCGGAGCCAGCCCGCGCGTGCGGATTTTCAGCGGAGCCGGTATCCTGAAAAAAGATTTCGCGGTGAGCGGCACGGCACCCCAGGGCCTGCGCGTCAGCTTATCCGACGTGGATACGGACGGCCGTCCGGAGATCATCATCGGTGGTGTGAATCCGTTTTGAAAATAGGACCAATTCGACCTATAGCATGCTATGAAACAAAAAAAATCCAGCTCGGGGCGCGGCGGTTTGGCCCATTTCGGCAGCGTGGTGACGCTCGCGCCGGCGCGCGCGGCGACTTCGCACGTGCGCCGCATCTATCATCGAAGATATCGGGGACGCTATAAACGGGCTCGGCTCATTTTTTCCTTTGACCTGTTTTTGGTCGGCGTCATCGCGTCCTTGCTCATGTTCATCCTGGCCGTCAATTATTCCGCGCTGCTCAAACGGGAAAGCGGCCTGCAAGTCAATTTTGTGGCGGATGAATTCAGGGCCTTGCAACCGGTCCCGGTGCTCATCCAGGTCTTGGCGCTGGACAATAAAGAGCATAGCGGCGTGAGCTTGCGTTTGAGCCTGCCGCCGTGGGTCGAAGTCGTCGAGACTCATCCGAAAAGTGTCGCCGGCGAAATCTTTTTGGGCCAAGTCACGCCGGAAAAATCCGCTGCGCTCCGGGCCGTGCTTTTGATCAGGGCACAGCGCAACGCGACCCTACCCATAGGTTTCACCGTCTCGGAATACGATCCGTTGTTTTTGTCCCGCTCTTTTTCGGGCATGGAAAAACGTTCGCTTGGGGCGAGCACGGTCACCTTGCAGCCGCTGGTGGAGCCGGGGACGATCCAAGCCTGCGGTGCGCTACCTTTGGTGGTCGAGAATTTCGGCAGCACCACTGGAAGCTCGTTGGGCGTGCGGATGACGGAAAAAAGCGGTGCGCCTAACGCGCAGTTCTTGGCTGGAGCGGATTTCGTCGAGATCGGCGCGCTGGGACCGGGCCAGAAAAAAATCATCCTGGCGGGTTTGGGCCAAGCCGCGGAAAGCAGCGTGGGTTTGAATTTCGAATTGACCGCGCAAGCCAACGTCATAGATCGTCTAGCCACGCACTTCGCGGTCATGGATGCGCCTCCGTTGGCCAAGGTGGTGAGCGACGGTTGGAGATTGAAGCTCCAAAAATTAGCCGACATGACGGTCCGGGCTGTGCTCTTGGCTCCGGACGCGACCGAATTCGGACGCGCCGAACTAACCACCAGCTCGCCCAGCGTGATCTTGCCCAGCGGGAATGACCTGATGGTGCAGGCTTTGCCTTGGGCGGAAATCGGCGGCCAGAATTTTATCGGCGCGCCTTTGGATGTGCGTCAGAGCGACAGGCTCACCGCCGCTTGCAGCGTCAGATATTTCGCCGAATCGGGCGACCAACTTGGCGTGGGGCCGTTGCCCTTGCGCAGCGGAGAGCGGACCAGCGTGTGGGTGGTGTGCAGCGTCGGAGCGGCTAATCAAACTTTGAAGAACTTTACGCTGACGGCTGAAGCGGGCAGGGGAGTGACGTTCAGCGGGATGCACTCGGCTGCGCAGATCGGACAATTCACGCAGGCGAGCGGCGGAATATCTTGGGCCATGCCAGAAATCGGAGCAGTCGATACCGGTGGGCAACCCGTTGCTTTCGAAGTCGTGGTCAAACCGACGGCCGACCAGATCGGCACGACGCCAATCTTGCTCACGCAATTGAGTTTGTCAGCCGAGGATGTCGAGAGCGGAAAAAAACTCGAAGCTGGTTTTGAAGATCTGAAGTTGGAATTCAAGCCGGACGATAAGGCGTTCGGAAAGGGGTACGTGGTGGGCAAATAGCAACTAGCAACAAGCAACTAGCAACAAGCAACCAAATATAGAGCCTGGTGGCTAGTTGCTTGTTGTTGCAGGTGCCCGCGGTGAGAACTTTGGGTTCTTGACTTTCCAGTGCTCGACCCATTGTCCGATGCCGCGCGCGTCGCGTTTATTTTTTATCGTGGTCATGCGCTGCGACCAACTGACGAGCGAGCCGAAGTGGAGTTTGTAACGTCCTTGCACCAGGATGTAGCGGATTTGTCCGTCGCTGATGGCGCGGCGGATGGTGCGCGGATTCACTCCGAACAAACGGGCAGCTTCGGAGATCGAAACGCGCACTGCGGATTCTTCAGGAGTTTTCATGCTACTAATGTGAACCGTCAGTCATTTTTTGTCAACAATAGTGTGGACAAAAGAAGGGAGTTTTGGATTTTTAGGTTTTTTCCACCCTTTTTACCCTTGATTCCTGAAGCTTTTGACGGTAATCTTCTTTCGCTCAATTGTTCCGTGGATACGCATTGATTTTCGCCGGTTTTCCATCAGTTTCAATGTCCAGTCTCTACGATCGATACCTCCTATTTCGACTCAAGTCGAAACAGGACCCAGAAGCCTTTACGCGCCTGTATGACAGGTACGTTGAAGCTATCTATCGTTTTTCCATCTTGAAACTTCCCAGCGTCGAAGATGCCCAAGATATCACGGCTGAAACCTTTACCCGCGCTTGGCAATACATCCACGACCATCGTGAAATCACCAATATCCGCGCCTTGCTTTACCGCATCGCCCGCAACCTGATCGCCGATAAATACCGCAATCAAGATACGCATACCATATCGCTTGAGATTGTAACGGAAGACGGGGCTGGAGCGTCTTCTTACATGAAGGTGGAAACAGAGCCTCGTCTCATGGAAGCCAGGGCCGACCTGGCGCTCGTAGTCAAAAGGCTGGAGAGACTCAAGGAAGACTATCGCGACGTGTTGACCCTGCGTTTGATCGATGGCTTGCCCTTTGGGGTCATCGGCCAGATCCTGGAGAAAAAGTCAGGGCATGTCAGAGTCATCTACCACCGAGCCATGAAGGCGTTGAAGGAAGGGGAAGAGTGAGTAGAAAGTAGTGAGTAGTGAGTAGAA
>JBAZYO010000031.1 GCA_041659285.1 Vicinamibacterales bacterium
GATGAGCAAGGCAGACCAACCATAGTAGACTGGTGCCTGCTCAGCCCGCCCCGATCTCACATCGGGCCGGTTGAAAGCACCGAACGAGAACGTCTTTTCATAAGCTCACCCTTAAAAGGCCTCTACGACACGCCCGTTGACCGGCAATCCGCCTATGAAATATTGACAGCTCGCAATAACAATACCGCCACGCAACAGAACCTGCCACAGACCTCAGCGGAGCAAAACAGCATAACCAAGCAGATTATTGAGGCCGGGAAAGCGGCATTGGGCGGGGGCGGCGGGCGTCAATCGGTGGGGGAGACCTTACTCAAATCCGTGGTTCGCACCGTCGGCTCCCAGATTGGCCGGTCCCTTGTCCGCGGCCTTCTTGGCTCACTTACCGGCAGAAGATAGCCAAAGACATTCAGCTCCTGGCTATCTCGATATTGTTGAAAACAACGTTCAGATTTTCCCCTCTGACAAAAAAGCAAAAAGCCCTTTGCGCCAAACTACCCCTTCATCCGGTAGCCGATCCCCCGCACCGTCTCGATACATTCTCCAGACGCCCCCAGCTTCTTTCTCAACCCGAAGACCTGAACATCCACCGCCCTCGGTGTAATGACATAGTCATAGCCCCGCACCCCATCAATAATCTGCTGGCGGCTAAAGACCCAGCCTGGCCGCCGCGCCAGAAGATCGAGGATACTGAACTCGGTGACCGTCAGAGCAACAAGGCTGCCGGCCACCACAACCTCATACCGTTTTGGATCAATGACAATATCATGCACCTTGAGCAGACCGTCTTTTGCTTCACTTCCGTCTTCCCCGGATAATTCCTCACGCCGACGCAAGGTCGCTTTAATCCGGGAAACCAGGATTTTCGGGCTGAAAGGCTTGGTAATATAATCGTCCGCACCTAGGTCAAGTCCGGCAGTCACATCATTCTCCTCTCCCTTGGCAGTCAGCATGATAATTGGCAGCCCCTTGGTTTGCGGGTCCTTGCGCAGAATCTTGCACACCTCAAAGCCATTAAGGCTGGGCAGCATGATATCGAGCACCATCAAGTCCGGCAGCTCACGTTTCACACTCGCCAAGGCCTGCTCGCCATTCTCGGCATAGAGGACATGGAATCCAGCCTTTGCCAGGTTATAGCCAACAAGCTGCTGGATATTTTCGTCATCTTCGACAATGAGAATAGTTGCTCTTGCCACTCTTAACTCCTTGTTTTATTAAAAATAATAAACTTATCACGAATGAATATGGCGGACAATCCGGCCCTGTTGCATATAAATAATGTCTTCGCAGATATTGGTACAGTGATCGGCAATACGTTCCGTGCTTCTGGCCACACTGAGCAACTTGGCCAGATAGACATGCTGGGCCGGGTCGCTCATGATACTCTCTTCCAGCTCACGATAAATGGCGCGCTTGAACTGGTCCACTTCATCATCAGTCAGGCAGACCTTATAGGCAAGATCCGTGTCCTCGTGGACAAAGGCGTCCATCGTCTGTCTGAACATCCACACAGTTTTATCAAACATCCCGTTAAACATATCAGGAATCTGCATCGCGTCGGATAAAAATTGCGCCGGATCGGCCTTATAGAGCAAGAGCACCTTGTCCGCAATTTTCGCCACCAGATCGCCGATCCGTTCAAGATCACTATTTACTTTCAAGACCGTGACCAGAAAACGCAAATCGCTAGCCACCGGCTGATGCAGGGCCATAATACGCAGACATTCCTGCTCCACATCGATCTCAAGATGATCAATCTCACACTTATCTGTCTGCATGACCTGATAGGCCAGGCCAGGATTTTTCTCCACCAAGGCCTTGATTGCACACAGCATGTTCTCCTCAACAACGGTACTGAGATACACGATATGACCTTTCAAGGTCTCAATTTCAGTCTGGATATTATGCGCCATCAAGGTACTCCTTCTGTTCTTTCAGAACCTTTATCAATCAATAACAAACATGGCCAATACGTCAACTCCGGCCCCCAAAACTACTCCCTGGTGAGACACCCACGATTTTCACCCAAAACGGCCGGTGATATAATCCTCGGTTTCCTTGCGTTCAGGGACGGTAAACAGCTTCTGGGTCGGCCCGTATTCAATCAATTCACCCAGATACATATAAGCAGTATAATCAGAAATACGCGCCGCCTGCTGCATATTATGGGTTACAATAATAATTGTATATTCACCCCGCAACTCCCGGATGAGATCCTCAATCCGGGACGTTGACCGGGGGTCAAGGGCCGAACACGGTTCATCCATCAGGATAATCTCGGGATTGACGGCCACTGCGCGGGCAATGCAGAGCCGTTGCATCTGGCCCCCGGAAAGGCCCATGGCCGATTGATGTAGACGGTCTCTTACCTCATCCCACAGAGCTGCTCGTTTCAGACTCTGCTCCACGGCCTGATCCAACACCCCCCGGTCTTTGATCCCGGCAATACGCAGGCCATAGATGACATTTTCATAGATGGATTTGGGAAAGGGATTCCACTTCTGAAACACCATCCCCACCTTGCGCCTCAGTTCAATGACATCAAGGGATGGATCGTTGATATTTTCACCATCAATGGCAATCAGCCCTTCGATCCGCAACCCCTCAACCAGGTCATTCATCCGGTTGATACAACGAAGAAAAGTCGATTTCCCGCAGCCGGAAGGACCGATCAGGGCCGTCACCTGACTCCGCGGTATCCCAAAACTCATATCCTTGAGCGCTTGACTGGCACCATAAAAGAGATTCAGGTGCTCGACCGCAACCTGCGGAGTGTCAATAGCCATGATGGCAGTATCAGAGTGTGACATTGTGTATCCTTATTTATAGGTCGGCCACGGAGAACCGCTCGCGCATCTTATTACGCAGATGGATTGCCGTGCTCGTCATGATGAGTACGATCAGAATCAACAACAAGGTGGTGACATAGACCATGGGCTTTGCCGCCTCGACATTGGGGGATTGGAAACCGATGTCGTAGATATGAAAGCCGAGGTGCATAAACTTGCGATCCAGGTGCAGATAGGGAAAGCTGCCATCAAGCGGCAGAGCCGGCGCCAGCTTGACCACACCGGTGATCATCAGCGGCGCCACTTCGCCTGCGGCCCGGGCCATGGCCAGGATAAACCCGGTCAGGATCCCAGGGGAAGCCATAGGCAACAGGATCCTGGTCAGGGTCTGAAACTTGGTGGCGGCCAGGGCCTGAGATCCTTCTCGGATACCAGGGGGGATCGCCCCCAGGGCCTCTTCAGTGGCGACAATGACCACCGGCACGGTCAAAAGCCCCAGGGTCAGACTGGCCCAGAGAATCCCGCCCGTGCCAAAGGTGGGAGTCGGTAACATTTCCGGGAAAAAAAGCTGATCGATCTGACCGCCGACACCATACACAAAAAAGCCCAGACCAAAAATACCGTAAACAATGGAAGGGATACCCGCCAGATTATTAACGGCAATACGCACCATTTTGACCAGATAGCCGTCTTTTGCATATTCACGCAGATAAATCCCGGCAATGACCCCGACTGGAAAAGAGAGGATGCTCATCAATAAAATCAGCATAATCGTGCCGAAGATCGCCGGGAACAACCCTCCTTCGGTATTGGATTCCCGCGGCTCAGCAAAGAGCAGCTCTCCCAGTCGTTTTCCATAATAGCTGCATTTTTGCAGCCATGACATGGAATTGGGTTGATAACAGCGGACGATATTGGCCAGGGCAATGATTTTTTCCTGGCCGCCCGCATCCACCATCACGGCCACATTGGCCGAGACGATTGCTCGTTTGCTGCCAAGAAGCACAACCAACCGGTCAAACTCGGCCTTGATATTTTTTTCCTCCTCCTGTAAGGCCGCGGCCACAGGGGTATTCTCTTCCTTATGATACCGCAACCGGGCAAGCTTGTTATTGCTCTGTTCCACCTGGCGATTGAGGGTGGCAATCTGCCTGTCAATCTCTGCAACCTCGGCTTGCTGCGGCAGGATGGCATCAAGGGCTGCCTGCAGGCTCTTTTTTTTATCTGCGGGTAAAATCAGACCAGGGATTTTCAATTCCTTCAAGGAACCGTAAAAATTACCATGCTCCTGCCGTTCCAAAACATAAATCTCCGGCGGCAGGCTGAAGTTACTGACACTCGCCTCATCGACCCACTTGAAATCAAGACCATAGAGATCGCGGTTGCCGATCTTGAACTGCACCCTTTTTTTCCCGGTAGCCGGATTTTCTTCTTCCTGGATCACTTCACCAAGCAGATGGCCGCCATCGGTCAAGGTTGCCAAGGTCACTTTCTTGGGCCAAAAAACCAT
>JBAZYO010000032.1:0-1781 GCA_041659285.1 Vicinamibacterales bacterium
TTCTTGTTGTTTTTGGGATCGACCGCCAGCGAATTTATGCTGATCGTGCCCGGTGGCGAGGTGAGGTTGAGCGCTTTCCAGGTTTCGCCGCCGTCGGTCGATTTGAGGATGCCGTATTTGCACACATCGTAGAGGGTATTCGCATCCACCGGATCGACCACGACTTGATACACGCGCCGTCCATCCGCCAAATCATCGCCGAACTGCTTTTTTATCTTGACCCAAGTCTCGCCGCCGTCGGAAGTCCTCCAGATGCCTTCGCTCTTGGTGCCGACATAGACCGCGCGCGAATCCTTGGGATCCATGACCAGGCTCGTGACTTGAGCGCCCGGTTCGCGATGCACGTTTTGCCAAGACGCCGCCGCATTGTCGGAACGATAGACGTCGCCGTCGCTCGAACCGGCATACAGGATGGTCGGGTTATACCAATCCACCATGATGCGCGTGAGCACCAAATCGGTGCGCGGCTCGTACCACGGTTGAGTCCAATCGCGTCCGCAATTCTCGGTCTTGTAGACTTTATTGCCGCTGGTGACGTATTGGGTGCATTTATTCTTGGGATCGATGGCTACGGAGTTGGCCTTGGTCACGCCGGGGATCTTGCCCTGCAGCCACGAATCGCCGCCGTCCAACGAATAGACCAAGCCGAGTTCCGCGGTGGCCAGATAGATGGCGTTGCGATCCTGCGGGTCGAACTTCATGTCGAGGACCGAGAGTTGCGCGCCCGCGGCCGTGACTTTAGCGCCGTTCACCAGCGCTTTTTTGTTAGCCCAAGTCTGCCCGCGATCGGTCGTCTTCCAGACTCCCCCGTCGGGTCCTTTGGGAGCGGTGCTCGTGCTCGTGCAACCCGCGCCGAGAAGGGCGAAGGCGAAGGCAGTTGCGCTTAAGAGAAAAAGTTTTTTGAACATAGAGGTGGTTAAGTCGAGAGTTTAGAAGCTGGAAGCTGGAAGCTGGAATCTAGAAGCTGGAATTTCCAGAACCCTAGCTTCCAGATTCCAGATTCCAGCTTCTACTCATAATTGAAAGATACGCGGCAAAGCGGCGGGCAGGAAGCCGGGCATGAGACGCGCGAGTTCGCTCGTCGTGTCGCCTTCGAGCGCCAGGGCGCAAGACTCGAGCGCCAAGCGCGGCGAGACTGCGCCGCCGACGGCCCGCAGCGCCGTCAGCAATCCCACGCCTAATATGGAAGCGCGCCGTGGGTCGTCGAGCAAGCGGCGTCCCGTCTCTTGCATGGCAAAGATGATGGCTTCGCGCCAAGCCGCGGCGGAATCGGATTCGGATTCGCAAGCGCGAGCGAGCTCCTCGATGAGCATGAGCCGCGCCCCGGTGTTGCGCGCCGTCAGACATTGTCCGGCAAAAGCCGTGCCGCCGTTGGGGCGGATCTGGGGCGCGAGCGCCAAACCCGGACGGCCGCGTGCCGTGCGCGCCAAAACCATGGCGTCAGCTTGGGACATGCCGCGCGCCGCGAGTCCGCGCGCCAAAGTCTCAAGCGCCACGCTGAAGAACGGCAGGTTGACCGAGCGGCTGCGCACGGTCATGGGGATGCGGCCCAAATCTTCGACCACAAAGATGAAGACCGCGCCGGCGGGAGGCTCTTCGATCACTTTGAGCAGCGCGTTGGTGCCTGATTCGTTCAAGCGGTCGGCGTGAGGCACATAAGTCACGAGACGCAAGGCACGTGCCGGACGGAGCGAGACGCGTTCGCGCAAATCACGCACTTGTTCGACCGAGACTTGCGTCTTGCCCTCGTCGGCCTCGATGACCATCAGATCGGGGTGACT
>JBAZYO010000032.1:1791-4141 GCA_041659285.1 Vicinamibacterales bacterium
CCAAAGTGCGTTTGCCCATGTGTTCCTGGCCGAATAACAAATACGCCGGAGCGGGATTGCGCAGCGACGAATCAAGTATCCTGACTTGGGCCTCATGCCCGATGATACCTTCCCCCAAACGGCTGTCTGGCATGGGTAAAAGTATAGCAGAACTAGAGGGTAGAAAGTAGAGAGTAGCCAGATAATATAAACATTAGTCATCCTCGAGCGCAGCGAAGGATCTTCCTATGCCTTAAGGAATAGGAAGATTCTTCGGCCGTCGGACGGCCTCAAGAATGACATTTTTTTATTACCAAAAAAGGCGCATGGCATGCGCCCCTACGTCTGGCTATCCTCTACCCTCTACTTTCTACCCTCTAACAAAAAGCTCCGCGACCCGAGTTGGGGTAGCGGAGCTGTGTGGCGAAGGGGCGAATGATTATTCGCCCTTACGGAACCTGGAACATGTCCCGGCAGAAGGGTTCGAAACCGGGCTGTGGATCGAGGACCGGGAAGCTCGGAATCGAGATGCCGTCGACCCAGACTTCGAAGGTAGCGTTACGGAACGAACCGTCGGGGCTGGCGCAAGCCCAAAGACCAGCGTTCGTCCCCATCTCGAGGATGTGGGCGTTGGTCTGCGGGATTGCTCCTGGCGGACGATGGATGGTGCAGGTGTAGCTTGCCTGTCCGTTCATCGCCTCCGAGAAGCAGTAGGCGCCGTTGGGGCAATCTTGCGCAGTGCCCCAGGAGTACACGGCTTCAGCGGGATTCGCGCCGCATGGCAGCGGACGCATGATGTGGTTGCCGTTCTGGTCAAACACTTCGTCGAAGCAGCTGAGGTGCGAAGCGTTGAGGCCGGCGCGCAATGTCCAGCGGTAGGTCACGGCGCGCATTACGAGCGTGCCGCTATCGGGAGTTGCGCCACCGGCACCCGAGCTTGCGCCCGTGCCGCCGTAGCCGCCGACTCCTGCAAAGCCGCCTGCGCCGCCGAGGTTGGTTCCACCGGTTCCGCCGAAGCCGCCGGCGCCAGATGCGCCACCAGCTCCTGCGACTCCGCCGTCGGGGCAAGGCACGAGTTGATTCTGCAGCCACGTGTAGACGCAGCGACAGGCGCAGACTTGTGCCTCCAGGCCGCACGCGCAAACGAAGTCGCCCGACTTGGCGCCTTCCTGCGCACACGTGTCCATGAAGGCAGCGCCTTGGCAGTCGTCGGAAGCGCCGGCGGAGCCACCTTGGCCCGTGCCAGCCGTTCCCGAAGTGCCGCCGGTTCCCGAGCTTGCGCCCGTGCCAGCCGAAGCTCCGGTTCCGCCCGTCGACGTGCCGCCGACGCCGGATCCTGCCGCGCCGCCGTTGCCGGCTTGCGCACCAGTCCCGCCGCTGCCGGAAACGCCGCCGTCCGTTCCGGCCGCTCCGCCCGCAGGCGGGGCTCCGTTCTTCGCGGACCAGTCGCGAGCATCAATCGGCTCGTTGTCCGAGCAAGCGGTGACGGCCGTGGTTAGGCCAATGATCAGACTGACCAACAGGCGACCATTCTTCATGATTCCTCCTAGGTTCTATGAAAGGTTCGCGAAACCGTTCAAAAGCTCAAACAATTTCGTGAATCTTGCATGCAAAAGTGCTGTTTTGTTTCCTATTTTAGCGAATAAAGCAGCTAACCATAAAATGGGAGAAGTGTCAAATGGAGATAGAGGGTAGAGAGTAGCCAGAATGTCTAATATCTAATTTCTAATGACTAAATCCTGGCCGACATTAGACATTAGAAATTAGATATTAGTCATTAAAGAAAAAGCCCCTTCCGCGAGTTGCGCGGAAGGGAGCTTTGGAGACGGTACGCGGGGTACCGAGCGGTCAGTCGATCTGGCAGTTGTAGCTGCCATTCAGGTTGTCGACCGGGGGGCCGGCCTGCGGGTTCTCGAGGAACTGCTCGTCCGTGTACAGCTGACGGGGGTTGGCGCAGGTGTAGCGCACGAGGTCGCCGCTCGTCGCCGTGCCAGCCGTGTTCAGGTAACACTGGTGGCGGAACGAGTTCGCGACGCTCGTCTCGATTCGGCAGTGGTAGCTCTCACCGTTGAGAGCATCACAGCCGAAGCTGTGCCAGACGCCCGGTGCGCCTGCTGCCCACTGTGCCTGCTGGTCGGGTCGGTGGTCATTCTTCATGACCTCCGCGCCTTCGCACCAGACGTGCGAGAGCTTGTGCGGCGACGTGATATAAATATCCACGACGCGCGTCGGACCCTCGGTCGGGTACGGCACGGCTTGGCTTCCGCCCGATCCGCCGGCGCCGGGGTTCTGCTGGGCCGGGGTACAACTGTAGCTGGCGAGCGCGGGATTCTCCCACCGACCGCAATGGCAGGTGAGGTTGCCCTGCTTG
>JBAZYO010000033.1 GCA_041659285.1 Vicinamibacterales bacterium
ACGAAGAGGATGGCCGAGAGTGCAAGAATCGCATTGGCGTGTTTCATAACGAGACCCTCATCGTCGGATGTGATAGTGCTCGTTCGCCGTACCGGAGGATTCGTGCAACGGCGCAAGCCCGAAGAGGTCCTGGACCTTTTGCACAAACCAGTCGCGCACAGCCGTGTCGGAGGGAATCGAACTGGTCCCACCGTTCGCCCTCACGTCCTGACTCTCCCCGATGTTGTGGGTGGCGTGAGGCGTACTCCAATTGGCGCTGATATCGAACCGACCTCCCCAGACCAGGCCCGAGTCGTTGTACGCCAGATTTAGATTCCACCGATTGCCGTAATCCAGGGCCAGTTCGCGTAAGAGTTCATTAAAGCCAGGCTTGGCATAGTGATTGCTCGGGTGGGTCGTTGTTGAGCCGACCAGAATGAAGTTGCCGGTGTCGATCCACTCGTAGTCGCCTTCCTCTTCAGCAATTCTTACGGTATTACACGGTTGACTAAAAGTCTGCTCCCCTTGGTAGGTCAACTGAAAATACGGCTGCACCAGAAAAGAACCGACACCGACCGTCCAGTTGAAAGCCACTTCCCCATAAGGGTTTGTCGTTTGGGGAGAATTGGTGAACGTTCCATGCGCCGTCTCGGAATCTGCGTGCGCGTGACCTCCGTCGCTCGCACTGTTGATCCACCCGTAGAGCGCTACCTGGACGCCTTCCACGCCTACGCCAGATCCGTCCACAACCGCGACCCGGAGCACGGCGCTGGACGTGGGTCGAACCCAGAGTTGAGCCGGACACGACCGGGTGGTCGCTTCGACCACTACACCTCCGGAGGCGTCAGTCAGCTGGGTTGCTAGATCTTGGGGAGGGTCGGGGCTCCCAAGCACGCCCGTCGCCAGCAGCGCCGAAATCAAGTATCGCATCCGTTCATCCTGTCGATAGGAATCCTGCAGCCAGCGATGAATCGTAACGACCGGCTGCGTCAGTTCCGCCGCTAGTTTCGGTATGGCGTCTTCTTGCGCGGAGCGTACCCCCCCTGCGGGAAATGTCAATGAGGCGCACGATGCGTGTCAAGACTCGTTAGAAGTGTCCCCGGCGTTAACTCGATAGAAATGTCCCCTTGAGACTTTTCAAGGACGGCGTGCTCCCGCCAGGGACTCGCGACGGGGTGGGCATCGCGCTGTACCGCTGCCGCCACGGATGATCCGCGGGCGCCGGACGGACCGGCAGGGGCCGTGGCGGGGCCGGTGTCCGCAGGGGCGGGGCGGGCGCCGCGGCCAGTTCGGTCCACGTCATGGGCCGGCCGCGATACTCGATGGCCAGCCGTCCATCCGGCCATTCGCAGACGCGGACGGTGCTGCGCGCCGGCACATGCCCACTCTGACGCGCGAGTTGGAAGAAGCGGTGGTGATACTGCACGACCCAATCGAGGCCGATCGTGCGGGTGACTTCGAGCCGAAAGATGTGATCGAGCGCGCGCGCCGACGGCGCGCGCCGATGAAAGTCCGTGGTGTCGGCCGGCGGCTGGGCGAAGCGCCCATTGTGCGCGGGCCAGTACGTGGCCGCGAGATGCTGATTCGCCGCCGGGTCATCGGCGATGGCGAGGCGTCGCAGCTTCTTCACCAGCCGGTCTTGATGGGTGCCATGATTGCGCTCGACGCGGCCCTTGGCCTGCGGGGAACTCGCCGCAATGATCTGAATGTCGAGTGCCGCACACATGCGCCCGAACTGTGTGACCGGCACCTGGCCGGCGGCTCGCTCCGCCTCCGTCGCGGCCCGCACATAGACGTTTTTCCAGTCGGTGTAGAGCGCCAGCGGCACGCCATGTTGCTCGATCCACGCGCGCAGGACGGTCGCGGCGGCCCAGATCGTTTCTTCCCCACTGAACCGGCCGGTACTCTGACTCGTCGCATCGTCGACCATCGTGATCAAACACCGCTGCGGGCCGCGGTCTTCGTACCACCGATGGAAACTTCCGTCGAACTGCACCAGCTCGCCGAAGTGCGCTTTCCGCTCACGACGCTGTCGATACGCCGAGCGTTTCCGCTGGCGACTCCACAGCCCCGCCGCCAGCATCCAGCGGCGCACGGTCTCGTGATCGAGCGTCAGTCCGTCTTCACTCGCCAGGTGCTCAGCGACCAGCGTCGGGCCAAACCGCGTCGCGACGTCGCCGCTGTATTTCTTGCGAATCAACGCCAGCACCCGCGCGCGTCGCGCCGCGGGCTGGCCGCGATTCGACGTCCGGCCCGCGTGCCGATGGCGCAGCGCCGCCGCTCCACCGCAGCGGAACCGCCGCCATAACCGCTTCGCCTGCCGATAGCCGACGCCCATCAGCACCGCGGCATCGGCCAACCGCAGGCTCTTCGCTTTCACGCGGCCCAACACCTGCACTCGCGATAGCTCTCGCGCACTCATCAATGTCCGTCCCAACCGCGACCTCCACAGTCGCGAGCTTAGGGGACATTTCTAGCGAGTCCCCGAGGGGACATTACCGGCGAGTTACAACAGTGGGTTTGGCGAGGTGTCCGGCAGGGGGCAACCTACTGGCGGCCAAACGGGACGTACAGGGACCGATCGGCGTCCGACTGGACCGCCGTCAGCTGCAGCACGTCGGTGGCAAACCGCGTCAATTCCGCGGAGGCCCGCCGGTGGCTGATCACGACGTACCCGAGCTCGATGCTCCGGGCGAACGTCGGGGCCGCCGCGCGCGCCCGGTCCCATCGATCCCGGCTCACCGGACGGCCTTCGCTCAGATCCACCAGCGGGCCCAGCACCGGGTCGTCCACGTACGAGGCCCGGCGTTCAGGCGTGGTGCGGGACAGGTAGCCGCCGACAATGCGTTTGCCGTGGACCGTCTGGAAGAACTGCGAGTGCGCGGTGAAGTCGCCGAGCGAGGAGAGACCGTCGCGCACGCCGGTCGGCAGGGCCAGCACGCTGATGGGCCGCGGGTCGGCGGCGATGCGGTCGTAGATGGCCGGGATGCCCGCGGCAAACAATTGGCGAGGGGCGGGCATGAGGTCGATCCACAGCAGCGCGGCCACGCCGAGCAGGATCCATTTCCGCCGTTGCGGCACGCGCGCGGTCCAGGCGCTCAGGGCGCCGGCAAACACCATCGCCACGGCCATCGTGGCGACGATTGCCATGCGGCTGGGCATGCGCGCTTCTTCGATGAGGGGGACGTACCGCAGCAGCGCCCACGGCGTGGGGATGTAGGTGTTGACCCCGGCCACATACACGAAGGGGCCCAGCGACATCAGGGCGAAGCCAATCGCGGCGACGGACCAGCGCCAGGACGGACGCCACCCGGTGCGCCAGACCACGCCGCCGATGACCAGGAGGGCCACGATGGAAAGGCTGGCGCTCTGTTCGATGAGGCCGCCGGGATGCGAGGCCAGCCAGCCCCGCACGGCGCCGGGCATCAGCGGGTGCCCGGCCTGCGGCAGGAGCAGCGCGAGCAGGTCGGCCCCCTGCGGCCCGGTGCGCCAGAAGATCGGCGGCGCGTCCATCGAGGCGCCGGTTGCGTGCGAGGCCAGCACCGGCGACGCGGCGAACAGACCGGCAAGCACGGTGACGGCGCCGAGGATGGAGGCGGTGCGCCACGAGGGCCAGGCGTCGGGCGACCAGTGGACGCGCACGGCCATCAGCGCCCGGATCGCCAGCGCCACGGTGAGGACGAGCACCGGCGTGTAGAGGGACCGCACCGAGATCTCCAGCGGCCCCACATGCCAGGCGCCGCCTCCCGTGACGAGCCTGGCGGCCACGACGGCCCCGGCCAGGACCGCGCACGCCGTGACGGCCCACCGCCATCGACCGTCCCGCGAGAGGGCGGGACTGAACGACACGGCGCGGGCCACCAGGAATCCCGCGCCGATCATCACGCAGTACACCGCGTAGTACGGGTCCGCCATCAGCGCCCACGCGGCAGAGAGGCCGACGGCCAGCGCATCCCGCGTGCGGCGCCGTTCCCAGCAGCGGAGCACGCACCAGGTAAAGAGGGGCAGGGGCGCGGCCGC
>JBAZYO010000034.1 GCA_041659285.1 Vicinamibacterales bacterium
GCGTTGTGGCGTTACGGCAACACGGCCATCGCCGATCCGTGGCGTTTGCGGCAAGTCACGCGCCAGTATGACATCGTGCACGTGCATTTTCCTTTTTACGGCACGGCGGAGGTCTTGGCGCTTTTGCGCATCATGGGGAGCATCAAGCGCCTGGTCATGACGCTGCACATGGATGCCAAGGTCGAGGCGGCGCGCGATTGGATCTTGGGCATCAACCGGATTTTTTTTCAACCATGGGTAATCGGTTCCGCCGATGCGCTCTTGGTCAGCTCGCTCGATTATGCGCGGCACGCGTCATTCGCGCGCTTCGTCGATTCAAGCAAGATGCACGAACTGCCGTTTGGCGTGGATGAAAATATTTTCAGCCCCGGCGCACGGCGTCCCGATAAATTCGGGATTCCGGAAACAGCCAAAGTCGTGGCTTTCGTGGGCGGGATGGATAAGCCACATGCTTTCAAGGGCGTGGACGTCTTGCTCAAAGCTTTTGCCGAACTGCCGCAAGATACCTGGCTCATTTTAGGCGGCGCAGGGGAGTTGCGGCGCGGGTATGAAAAACAGGCGCAGACTTTGGGTATCGCCGCACGGACAAAGTTCGTGGGACGCGTGGCAGAAAATGATTTGCCGGATGTCTATCGCGCCGCGGATGTTTTTGCTTTTCCTTCGACTTCCCAAGCCGAAGCTTTCGGTTTGGTGGCGCTTGAGGCCGAAGCGTGCGGCGTGCCGGTCGTGGCCTCGGATTTGCCCGGCGTGCGCACGGTCGTGGAGGATAAAGTCACGGGTCTGCTCACGCCTCCCGATGATGCGCGCGAACTAGCCGCTCATTTGCGTTTGTTGTTGGAGAATCCGGGGATGCGCGAGGAATTCGGCCGCGCGGCGCGTGAGCGAGTGCTGGCGCGCTTCACATGGTCGCGTCATGCTGACGGCTTAACTAAAATCTATTCCGATTTATGCGCATAGCGGTGATCAGCAACGCGGCTTTTGATGCGCCTGGCGGTGCGGGCCAGATCGCGGGCGCTTACGCCAGAGCTTTGGAATCGCGCGGCCACGCGGTGCGCTTGTGGGGACCGCGCGCAGAATTCAAGACTCTCGGATCTAGCAATCCCGTGTCGCGTCTCTTTTTTCACCTGCGTGATTTGCGCGCCGACGATTCAATCGTCCAATCCATTTCGGAATGGAAACCGGACGTCATCCTCACCCACAATTTGACGGGCTGCGGATTCGGGACGCCGAAAGCGATAAAAAAATACTTCGACTCCACTGCTGATAAAGGTCCTTCGACAGGCTCAGGACGACAAGACTTTTTGATTCCGCCTACAGGACGGCAATCTGGGAATGAAGAAATAGTTCCTGAGCTTGTCGAAGGACTACCATTGCTTTGGTTGCATGTTTTGCATGACGTGCAGTTGTTCGAACCGTCCGGTCAGATCATAAGCGGCGAAGCTTTTCCCGGTCTGCGCAAAATTTGGCGCGCGATCTGGTCGAGCCTGCGTCGGTCGGCTCTGGGCAGTCCGCAAAGCGTCATCTCGCCTACGCGTTGGCTGTTGGAGCAGCATGTCAAACGCGGATTCTTTCGGACTGCGCGGCAAGAGGTCGTGCCGAATCCGATGGCTTGGTCTGAAAGGACATCGATTGAACGGAATCCGCATCAAGTCGTTTACGTCGGGCGTTTGGATTGGGATAAGGGTCTGGATATTTTGCTTGAGGCGTGGAAAAAAATCGGAGTGGCGGATAAAAAACTTGTCATCATCGGCGCAGGAAGTTGGAAGAAAAAAACAATTGTCATCCTGAGCGGAGCAGCAGCGCAGTCGAAGGACCTTTATCAGCCGCCGGTTCAGACCAACGCTTATAATGGTCCTTCGACTCGCTCGAAGCTCGCTCAGGATGACAATTATTTTCGATCAGACCTCAACGATCCGACGATCGCGCTCAAAGGCAGTTTGCCCAACGACGAAGTGCGCCGGATTTTTGCCGCCAGCGCCGTCGCCGTCTTGCCGTCGCGGGTGTGGGAAAATCAACCCACAGTCATCTTGGAAGCTTTGCAGGCTGGCGCGAAAGTCCTGGCGGCGGATGTGGGCGGCGTAAAGGAAACTTTGGGAACGGCGGGCTGGATCTTCAAACCTGGTTCGGTCGAGTCTCTAGTCGCTGCTCTGGAACAAGCTTTGGAATCAGAAAATGATGCGCCCCGCGAGGCAGAAGCGCGACGGATCCTCGAACTTCACGATCCCGCGCTGTTCGTGGCGCGTTTGGAAGGTTTGCTCAAATCGAATTTGTAGACTTTTGCGGAATGTCCCAGCCCCTGGTCGGTCGCGCCCAGGCTCCATTCGTCGTCAGCCAGCGCCGACAAAGCTTCGGCTGTGCTTTCGGCTTTCCACCAATAATCGTTCAGCACCACGTAGACGATCTTGGATTTTCCCAGCGCGCCGGCTTCGGCGGCCAAGTCGCGTGACGGATCGTTGTAGGTCATGCCTAAGAATATCTCGTAGAGTGCGCCGCCGGTCGGGATGGGATAGAAAAAAACGTCTCCGGCGTAACGCTTGAAACCAAGCTCGCGCACCGCGGCGGCCGAGACGCTTTGGTCGGCGAGCACGGTGTAAGGCGCGCCTTCGGCATCTTGCTCGATGCTGCGCACGGCTTCGATATCGGTCAAACCAGTGCTCCAACCCCGGCCCACGGTCAGCGCGTCGTGGCGCGGCAGGGCCAGGTAGCTCGCGGCGGCGGCGACCGACAGGAATAAGGCGAGGAAAGCGGCCGAGGGCAGGGGAGTAGCCTCAAGCGCGCGATCGATCAAATCGGAAATCAACGGCCAAGCGGCGAGGGTCAGGATGAGTGAACCCAGGATAGCCAGCCGATCAGCATAATTGCCGCGCTCATAATCGATGAGAAAGGAGAACTCGCTCAAGTTCTTGAGCAGCGCGGCGGACAGATAAAGCGCGACCGCGGCCAAGACCAGGGCGAGAGCGGTATGGCGCGACGCGTCTTTACTGCGCATGATTTGGATGACGGCGGCCAAGAGGAGCAGCGCGGGCAAGGCTAGCGCCACGGCATTGGCCCAGCCCGCCCATAATGCAAAATGGTTGGACAAGTAGGGATTGAAAGCGCCGAAAAAATCCAGCCAGGGTTGCGCGGCGAAGAGTCTTGAAAAATTCCAATGGATCGGCGTGCCGCCGCGCAGACCCAGCACGTAAAACATGAGCGGCACGGCGAGCGCGGAGAGCAACGCGGAAAAATAACCCAGCACCAACGCCGGCTTGGATTTTAAGCGTGTCAACAGCACGGCTGCGCAGACGAAAAACAGCGGGATGCCGGCCAGCGGATGCACGGCCGCGCTCCACAGCGCCAAAGCAAGCGGCGCGGCGGGATGGATATTTTTTCCATCTACGCCCAAACATAAAATCAGCGCCGTGAGACCGAGGACGTAGGCGAAGGATTGGGGAGTCGTCGCGACCAAAGCCGACAGGGGAAGCAGTAAGAGCAACGCCGCGGCATAACGTCCGCCGAAAGCGCGGCGCACGGCATACAGCGCGAGCGGGATGAGACAGGCGGCGGCGCAGGGCACGAGCCAGCGATCGATGTTTTCGATGGGCAGATCCAAAACGCGCGCCAGCCAATTCGTGAACACGTATTGGCCCATGTAATATAGCGGCTTAGGCGAGAGGAAGCCGGTGGTGAGCAAGATTTTTTCCGCCGCGACATGCAAAAAGCCGTCAAATCCAAAACCGATTTTGTAGATCAGGGGAGTGAGGGATAGCGTCGAAAAAAAC
>JBAZYO010000035.1 GCA_041659285.1 Vicinamibacterales bacterium
CAACACGCCTCGCTTCCGAGATAAAGCCGACTGTCCCCAGATGGAACAGGGAGAAAAATCTGCGCTGAATTCATTTCCCGTCTGCCTTTCTGTTAGGTGCAACTGCTAATCACACAGTGTGAGTAGCCAACTGTCACTGGACCATCCTCAGGAACGAATTCCTGAGCTGAATTATAAATGATTCGTAGCTAAAGTTCAAATTTCGACCATAAAAAAACCACCCACTGGGTGGCTCTGCTGCTGATTTGTCAACTCATGTCCTATTCTAAATTCTCCCCCAGTTCACCCAGGGCCATTGCATGTAGCCTAATTGCTTCTCCAATTTCTCCTTTTGTTAGCACTCCAGCCTCTGCTGGTTTTTTGCCGTTTAAATCAAATATCCTCACTATCTTCTCATAATACGGTCTTTGCCTAGTTGAAATCTTATGCAATATTGGGGTCGAAGAATCTTTGGCTATTGAGGCAGGATCCATTGTAGCCATTGCCAAATCCTCAACTGACCTAAAAACAAAACCCTTCTCCTCAAAATACCTCAAGTAGGGCTTAACTACCTGCTCAAGCTGCTCAATCGGTGGCATATCCTGCATATCTTGATAGGATATGGAATCCAGAACTCTTAACTGAGCTTCACTAAGCTGAAGCAATCCGCCGATTTTATCGGTATCAGGAGCTACATCCGGTCTAAACCCTGGACTAAAAAAAGAAATCGTAGCAGCTAATTTGTAAGCAAGACGCTTGTCGCCTTTTAAATCATCACTCACAGCGACGTGTTTTTTCATAAAATCGACCTGCTCCTCATGAAAAACTCCGGGCTCTGTTGCGCCCCCAAAAGTATCTTTGTCCATGGACTCGCCATATACCTCAAGGAGATGCTTAGCCCGTACCGCCTTAACTTTATCAGCTTCTATCAATAAGTCTGGAGTTTCAGTTGAAAATATTTCTTCGGTTGGTGTTGCTGAGGGAGTTGGAGAAGATGTGGGTATTTCTGTTGGATGCTCTGTAGGTAACGGCGTAGCTGTAGATGTCGAGACAACGGGTGATTCTTGACTCATTGGTGAAGCTGTAGTCTTAGGTGAAAGACTATTCTCCCCGCGAGTCGACAACAAAAACTCTTGATCATCCAGGATTGAGAGTAACAGAGGCGGGTGAACACGACTGACATCTACCGATCCATCAGGATGAACCTTATATCGTTTTGCAAAAGTACGCAATTGCTCCAAAAACTCTGTTACTCCTGCATCTCCATACTCCTCTCTAATAGCTGGTACTAAAATAGTCAATTGCTCTCGCAATATTTCTTCACGCTTCTCCGGATGCTTAACCAGATATGAGACAGAGCACTCTTCAGGTATCAGCACATGACTCGCTCCTAGGACAACACCTACTTTTGCCTCTTTACCCGGTTCAATCGCAGCATTCGTCAGCTCAGCTATCGGAGCAGAAAGAACATCAGCCATTACAGCATTTCTCAATGTAGAAATTATAGGAGAAGTCTCTTTATTATAATGTGCTATTCGCTGAAAAGAAGGAGTCTGACGATCGGCTTCATCCAAATCGCCAACAGAATCTGAAAGGCGTAAGTATGCCGAATTATCACGAGTTATTAGGTCATCCCTTGTCATACCTACTTCATAATCAGGAATCACTGGATACCCTCCTAATAAGTCTGCCTGCTTTCCTTCTAAGTCTTTGACCTTGTCTGACAACCTACCATCAACCTGCCCAAGTCCGACAGCCCCTACTGCAGTTCCTGCAACGTATCCAAGACCACGTTTTAACAACTGACGTCTCGTTAATGGCTTTGTGGTAAACTCATCCTTACTACTCCTATACATTCCATACCCTACAAGAGGAAGAACTGCCCCCGCACCAAATCCAACTTTTGCCCCAAACTTATAATTTTTTGCAGCAACAACACCCTTTTGTGCATCAGTATATTCCTTTGTTTGAGCACTAAGTATTGCAGCATCTTGCATTTTTTCATACGGTGCCACTTTTTCTTGATCCAATTTACCCCCAATATAGTCAAAATAATTAGGGATAGTTGAGGTAGCAGGGTCACCGAGTATCAGATCTGCACCATGTTCATAGGCATAACGAACTGGCCAGAAATTAAGAGAAAGTGTGTCTATATCAGTATTGGGATCAATAATCTGCCTTATAAGCCCTTCACTCAATGAGCTTCCTGTAGCTTCCTTTTCGCTCAAACAATAAAGACTATCAACAAGAAGGGTGTCTGGTTTATTCCCAAATCCAAACCCAATGTTCAGTGCGGCTTCTGCTGTCTTTCTTCCTGGAAAGACCAGGCCACTAGTCTCATCAGGATGATGCCGTATACCAACCACTACAATCTCTTTACCATCCTCATGAATCGTTTCTTCACGGATATGTCTTTCAACATTTCCTCCACTTGCTCCTTGTCCTTCTCCAGCAGCCATATAGTTAATTTAAAACGAAATGAGTACCTCAAGTCAATTCCACAAAAAAACCACCCATTGGGTGGTTTTTAAGCCTGTCCCGATTAAAATCGGGGCTCTGATAATCAAAAAGTGGTAGGAAAGGCGAGAGTAGATTTATGGTATCCTCAGTACGCCGATCTATCCTTACGGATAAACCATTGCTCCATCTTGCGACAGATAACGGATACCACCAAGCTCTACTCACTCAGCTTGGTTGCTTGATTTACACATCAACGTGACTAACCCAGCCTTAGAAGGCTGTTTAGTACAAGTATCATGTCTTCTCCAGATCGAAATTAGATTTTCTTTAATTGCTTAAAGAATGATTAAATTTAGAAAGGAGGTGATCCATCCCCAGCTTCGGCTAGGGATACCTTGTTGCGACTTAAGCCTCATCGCCAGTGTCGGCCTCTAACCCATTACTGGATTATTCAGCCGCCCCCGACTTTGCTGCCTTGACGGGCGGTGTGTACAAGACCCGAGAACGTATTCACCGCGGCATGCTGATCCGCGATTACTACCTATTCCGACTTCATGGGGTCGGGTTGCAGACCCCAATCTGAACTGAGGCGAAATTTAAGTGATTAGCTTGCTATTGCTAGCTTGCAACACGTTGTTATTCGCCATTGTAGTGTGTGTGTAACCCAGGGTATAAGGGCCATGCTGACTTGACGTCTTCCCCTCCTTCCTCCCTGTAAAAACAGGGCAGTCTGAAATGAATATTTAACATTTCACGGGGGTTGCGCTCGTTTCCCCACTTAAGGGAACACCTCACGGCACGAGCTGACGACAGCCATGCAGCGCCTGTCCTACCATCCTTGCGGATCTGCCAGTGTTTCCATAGGCATAAAACGGTAAGATGTCAAACCCTGGTAAGGTTTTTCGCTTTGTCTCGAATTAAACCACACGCTCCACAGGTTGTGCGGGTCCCCGTCAATTCCTTTGAGTTTTAGCCTTGCGGCCGTACTCCCCAGGCGGTCCGCTTAACGCGTTAGCTTACACCCCGTGGTTCAACACCACAGAGCTAGCGGACATCGTTTACAGCTAGGACTACACAGGTATCTAATCTGTTTCGCTACCCCAGCTTTCGTGCCTCAGCGTCAGGAAAAACCCAGGTGCCTGCCTTCGCCATCGGTATTCCAGTATATATCAACGCATTTCACTGCTACACATACTGTTC
>JBAZYO010000036.1:0-1847 GCA_041659285.1 Vicinamibacterales bacterium
ATTATCGGCAACTTTGGCGGATAGATCAGATTTTGCATTCTGAGCAAGCTCATTTTTCAAATCATTTTCTAAATTCAACTGATCATCCTTATTAACAGCCGAAATTTGCTGGCTGCTTCCGCCGCTAAAGTCCCCCGTAGAAGTCGCCGCGACCAAAGCCTTGGAATAATTTCCGACGCTAAACACTTCACCTTTGGCAAGGTTATATTGGGATCCTATATCATAAGCTGTCACATTTACAGTCGCTGTACCCGGGGACCCTGGCAGTAGCTGGCCCGAAACGGATGCCTCATTATTTGTAACAAATTTAAATCCGGACGATGACGTCAAACTTGTTCCAGCCGCTAAATTTATTGCTGCACCGTTACCGTTGGCAATTTGCACCGATCCCGTTGCCTTATTGCCGATTAGTTTAGTACCTGTTGTTGTTTTTGTTTTTTCTCCAGAAACTTGATCTGTTAATACTTTTGCAGGAATAATTCCGTTTCCTTGGTCAGATTGTCCTCCCGAATCGAAAGTGATTTGCACATTTTCCTCAGATCTCTTCGGTGTCACATAGATTGTCACCTTTGCTGTTTGCACAAACCACCATAAAATACTAACGGCCACAAACCCTAAACCCAAGACCGCCAAAATAGCTATTAAGCCTTTATTTGTGCGCGGAGACCCCGGATTCGCTTTAGAAAATATTTTTGAAAATGAATGGAATAGAATTTTTGATTTAGCCAAATAATTCACTGACTGTCTTTGCGGCATCGAATTTGCCACATTAACCGGAGATGGTTGGGAAGGTAGAGTCGCAACCGGAGGCGGAGGTTCCATGGGCATTACATTTTGAATGTCTTCTTTTTTCATTGAAGAGATATCCTCTCCCACTGCAAAGCCCATAGCCTCTGCAGAAACCGGCTTTTGTTCTTCCTGTTTTTCTTCCGGTTTTTCTTCAACAACTTGATCCTCTTCCCCCTCTTCCTCAGGAGTCACCACTGAGGTAACATCCCCGATTTCGGCTCCCCCTGCTAAGGCAGTCGCTAAAACTTTTCTATCAGTACTTAGTATTTCAACTTGGGGTGTATGCAAAAAACTTACTTTTCCTTCACCCCAATTTGCCTGAATTAGGGTTTGTTTTACCTCTTCAAGTTCCCCTTCTTTTCCATCATAAACAATGAACCTCGTAGGAAGGGGTGAAACGCCATCAAATCTGGAAAGTCCCTCAATAACATCATCAACCAAGGAAACACTTCGGGAAACTTCCGTTGTGCCGGCAAGTTCTCCCAATTTAAAAACAGATAATTCCAGATTTTCACTCCCGGATTTAAGAACAATCGCATTAAGCGGGGACCCTTCTTCAGATTTGTAAAGATGAGCTATAGCTTCAGGCAAAACCACAAACCCCACCGGGGTTAAAGAAAGCTCCGTGCAAAGTTTTTTAATTTTAATCAGATTTTCCGGCGAAATTTCTCCATCTTTTACCCATGATGTTGAAACCCCGAAAACTGTTTTTTGCGGTTCAGGGTAATCTTCCGGTAGTTTTTGGATTGCCGAGGAAAGTGCGGCATCAGTTGCTTCGACTAATTCATCTTCGCTCTCCCAGGGAATACCTGCTCCTATTCCAATAACTTCAGCCGTGCCTTCCCCTATGTACCATATCCCCGACTGAACTAACCCTTTTTCAATTACAAGCGCCCAAAAAAGCTCGGGTGGGCTTTCTTTATTTGTTAAAAAATCTTTGAGGTTCATTTTTCTTTCTTAGGTTGACCGTCAGCGAGGACGGCATAAATACGGACCACTCCGGATCCGATTTTCTCCTGTTTAATTATTCTAACACCACCAATCTCTTCGGTGTGAGT
>JBAZYO010000036.1:1857-3555 GCA_041659285.1 Vicinamibacterales bacterium
CGAAAACCAGGCTCCTTTTTTATTGCCTATTGTATAGACTTTCACCTCAGTACCGTATTTTTCCGCAAAAAAGTGCATTGCACCTTCCTTTATGGCACCATCTAAACTCATCACCTCAAGTGTAACCGGCAAATCCTCTCTAATTTTAAGATTTATCATATCCTCAACATCTTTAATCTCTTTATCGGTCAGCTTTTGAGGATGGGAAAAATCAAAACGCAGCCTTTCCGAAGTAATATGGCTTCCTTTTTGACCAACATGCTCTCCCAAAATCTGCCTAAGTGCGGCATGTAAAAGATGTGTGGCAGTATGGAGCCTTGTCGTAATAACTGAGGCCTCCGCAAGTCCACCTTTAAACATTCCCGCCGATGCCGAACGGGACGATTCTTTATGTTTTTCGAACTCCGACTCAAAAGCGTTTTTCTCTTCGGCTGAAAACTGCATTCCATTCTGTTTGAGAATTTCCATGGTCAGCTCCAGAGGGAAACCCTCAGTTTGATAAAGATCAAAGGCGAATTCACCGTCGATGATCTTTCCCTCAGAGACTGCTTTCGTTAATTTTGCCAAGCCTCTTTTGAGAGCGGCCTCAAAACGGGTAGCCTCAGCTGTTAAATTCTCCTCGACAAACTCCCAATTTTTATTAACGTTCGGGTAAAATTTTTTGTACTCCTCTGCTATATGGGAAACGGCCCCGCCGGAAATACCCGATCCTAAAAGATGAAAATGAAACATTGCCCGCCTAATAAGCCTTCTTAAAACATATCCCTGAAGTTTATTCGAGGGTATAACACCTTCTGCCAACAAATTAACAGATGCTCTAAGGTGATCGGCAATAATTCTAAAACTTCTGTCTTTTTCCGATTCCGTTCCGTAATTTTGGCCAATTTCTTTCTCAATTTTTTGAATAGCCCCTAAAAACATATCAGTTTTGAAAATATCAGGGCTTTCCAAAAGAGCAGCGGCAACTCTCTCAAGTCCCCCTCCGAAATCAACATTTTTTTGTTTAAGTTCCACTAATTTTCCGTCTCCGGTTTTTTCATACTGCATAAAAACCGAGTTTCCGATTTCCATAAACTTGCCGCAGTCGCAATTCGGATGGCAAAATGAACCAAACTTAGGGTCATGCGCGACATTCTCAAACTCGTAAAAGACTTCGCTATCCGGTCCGCCAATTTCTCCCGGGGGCATTTGTTCCGGAGTCCCCGCCCTGCTCCACCAGTTTTTGGCAGCATCATAAAAATGAATGTGGCTTTCAGGAACTCCGATTTTCTTCCAAATTTCAAAAGATTCCGTATCTTTGGGAACACTCCCTCCTCCCTCAAAAACCGTGACATGGAGTCTTTCCGAAGGCAGCCCCAGCTCTTTTGTATAAAATTCCCAAATAAGATGAAGCAGATCATCCTTAAAATAATCCCCCAAACTCCAATTTCCAAGCATTTCAAAAAAAGTCGTGTGGCGGTTGTCTCCTACCTCCTCCAGATCCTGTAAACGAAGTGACGGCTGAGAGTCGGTTAAACGTTTTCCGTCAGGATGTTTCTCACCTTTAAGATATGGGACAAGTTGCTGCATTCCACTACTCGTAAAAAGGGTTGTCGGATCAGAATCTATAACAAGAGGGGATGTTGCAATTTTTACATGTCCGCGCTTTTTAAAAAAGTCTAAATATTTTTTCCGGATTTCATCTGTACTCATGGCTAA
>JBAZYO010000037.1 GCA_041659285.1 Vicinamibacterales bacterium
CAGACCACCGACGACGCGATTCGCTTCGCCGCGCTGCTGCACGACGCGCACGAGGCCTACAACGGCTTCGGCGACGTCTGCCGCCCGGCCAAGGAGATGGCGCCGCAGGTCGATCAGGTCAATGAGCGCATTGACGCGGCGATTGCGGAGGCGATGGGATTCGACCGAGTCCTATTCCACCACGATGCGATCAAACGCGCTGACGGAATCATGCTCGCCACGGAGGCCCGTGATCTGATGGAGTCGCCGCCCAAGCCATGGATCGAACTCCCACCGCCGCGCCTAGGGACGGTCATCCCTGCCAGTGCAGCCAATATGACGCGCGTCGCGGACGTGTTTCTGTCGCGAAGTCGCGGCTTTCTATACGCGCTCAAGATCTTCACTCGCAAGAAAGGCATGAACCCATGAACCAACGCCACAAACGTGCCGTGCAGAACACGCTCCGCTTGCTCGAGAGCCAGGTCGGGGACCTGGTCGCCGAGAAACAGGAGGACGCCGGCGCGGTCGCGCTGCGAGCGATCGTCGATCCCGAGAATCAGGACGCCGAGGCCGATCGCGACCGCGCGAAGGCCCTAGCCTCCGAGGCCCACGGCTGCCTCGAGGTGCTCGAGTTGATCCAGGCCGCGATGCAGACCGTGCACGGCGGGTATCAGGCTTCAGCGAGGCCGGCGCCATGATCATCTACGTCGCGAGTAGTTGGCGGAATGCGACGCAGCCTGCAGTAGTGCAAGCGCTGCGCAGTGCCGGCCACCAGGTCTACGACTTCCGCAATCCGCGGCCTGGTGACCATGGGTTTCACTGGTCGGAGATCGATCCGAATTGGGAGCAGTGGGAGCCGGGCGAGTACCGGGAACACTTGGGCCACCGGATCGCGATCCGCGGTTTCGCGAGCGACATGGGCGCGCTGGAGTGCTGCGACGCCGTGGTCGCAGTGCAGCCGTTTGGTCGCTCGGCATCGCTGGAGTTGGGATGGGCCTGCGGGGCTGGCAAGAAGACGATTCTCCTGCTCGCCCCCGGGGAACCGGAACTGATGGTCAAAATGTGCGACCACCTCGCGCTCTCGCTCGATGAGGTTTTGCGGTTCCTCGAGGACCTGCCGGCGGTGCACTCATGAGATCCTGGTGCTATTTCCTGTTCCGCGTTAGCCGCGGCGCCAACTACGACGTGCGGCTCCCGATCGGGGGCGTGGTCGTCACGGCCGCCGACGAAGTGGACGCCATCCGCCGCGCGTACGTGGCAGCGGACCAGCAGGTCGCGTGCGCGGCGGGCGAGGTCGTAGTTTGCCATCCGGTTACCGACCGCATCCGCTGCCACCAGGCCCGCCTGATGCACGAGGATTGGCTGCGGTCGCACGCGTATCTCACGAATTAGACGAGGTCACCCGATGACGACGCGTTTTCTCGACGGCCCGGCCAAGGGCCATGGCCTATCGCTGGCTCGAGCGCCGCGGTTCCTGCGGGTCGTGATCGATCCGGCCGGCGGCGTCGACGCGCTGGACCAGCTCACCGACGTCATGCGGCCGGATGAGGTGGCGCACGTCTACGAGCTGGCGGCCGACATCGGCGTGGGCTTCGCCTGCACGCGCGGCAAAGGGTGTCGCCGGATTGCGATCGCCACCTATCGGATCTACGGACGGCAGCCGGACCAAGACACGCTGCGCGACAACCAGCTGTGGGCGGCCTGGGCGATGAGTCAAGCGAATGGATGAGGGAGTCCTGGACAGACACAAGGCCTTCCGGCCAGGCAGCGGCTGGTTCGGCTGGATGCCATCACCAACGACCAAGATCATCACGGGGGACGAGATGAACCAGAAAGAGAAAGTGCTCGGGGCGTTGACTTATATGTTGGCCAGGCAAGTGGATTTAGAGCGCGCCGAGCATGCGGCGGTCGTGGCTCGTGAGTCTCGCGCGGCGGCGGAAGCGGAGCTGGTGCGAGTGCTCAAGGCCGTCTACGGCGAGCGATGCTCTGACGGCGTGGTCTACAAAGGCGGGCGCTACTACGTCAGCGGCGATGGCACACAACTCGCGCAAGAAGTAATGGTTGCTGAGGTGCTGGGATGACGAAACGGCCTATAGGTCCCAACGTGAAACGCCTCGTCCAGCTGAGGATGAATAGACTCCCTGTGCCGTCCGGCGCGGATGAGACCAGCATGGTGCAGAGGGAACGCGAGGCGATTGAATTGATCTTCGCGGACCTCGACCGGTTGAAGGCCGCGGAGGGTTGCCCCCGGACAACGGACGAGGAAATCGCCGGGGACATCCTCCGCGCGATCGGATGCAAGCCGCATCAACATGAACGCATCATTCTCACCCTGCGCGGGAACGACGACGAACTCGCCAGCTTAACACGCGAATCCAAGGCAGCCGGACTGAGCCTCAACAGCTACGTGCGGCGAAAGCTGGGGCTCACCCGCGAGTTGCCACGGCCTGGGCGCCAGGGGAGGGTAGGAACGATCAATGGCTGAGTGCAAAACAATCTGTCCGTGGTCCGATCGCACAGCGGCCCTGGTGGAGACAGAGGGCCACTGGGCAGACCTAGGAGCCTGGTGCGAATGGGCGTCCGCGAACTGGTACGACCAAGAGAACGTCAGCCTGCGCGATACGCTCGACGACATTGGGCACTACGTACTTTGCTGCAAGTTGGTGTCGCTCGCTGATACGGAGCTCGAACGGCTGCAGGCTCTGCTGCGCCGCTGCGCGGACGAGATCCCAGTGTCGGAATGGGGCGACCTAGATCTCTACGAGGCTGTGAGGAAGGCGGGAGGCGGTGCCGCGCCGCCGTGCTGCTGCTGTTCGCCGCCGGAGATCACCGTCGAGATCGACGACGTGACCTTCAATTGCGACCTGCAGCGCGCGTTTGCTGACGCAGTCCGCTACCGCTGGCTGCGGCGCGTCGCCCCGGAGGGCGTGGCTGCCATCGCCTGGCGTGTCCCTGCCGCCTGCAAGCACGGAGCAGATGAAGTTGACGCATGTGTCGATGCGGCAATGAGTAAGGTGAGTGATGGCAAGGCGGGAGGTGAGTGATGGAATGGCGATGCTGGAAGTTGCTACATGCTGGAGAAGGGCCACGCGGCGAAGACGTGACAGTGTTCTGCGCCGCCGATCCACGCGAGGCTGCGGAGCAAGCGGCGGAATACTTCGACGACCAGGAGCAGCGAAAACAGTGCGGCGGGAATGACATGTTCGACGGAGACGTGCAGTACATCGAAGTCGAGGGTGAAGGGTTCAAGACGACACGACACGAAGTCGAGTGCGAAGTCAAACGCGTTTACACGTCAGTCGTGAGGTGAGCGATGCTTCAGCTCAGTGAATACGTCGGCGACGAACCAGGCCGACCAGTGTTGGTCAACCCGAACGAGATCGCGTGCATCCGTTCCTATTGCCGGCACTCGTTTCAGCCGCTCATCGGCGAGATCGTCCTGCAAAGCGGCGAAAATGTCC
>JBAZYO010000038.1 GCA_041659285.1 Vicinamibacterales bacterium
CTGTATGAAGATGTCAGAGAGAGTGAACTGCGCGCTCTTAAAAAGATTTTAGAAGCCTCTTCTATTAAAATTAAATCTCTCACCAGAATTGAATGCTTTGACGTTGCGCATCTGCAGGGAACGAATGCCTCGGCCTCTATGGTTACCTTTTTAAATGGGGCGCCGGATAAAAGCCTCTACAGGCACTTCAGGATAAGACAGAAAAAAGGTCAGGATGACTATGAATCAATGCGCGAAGTAGCCGGAAGACGTAAAAAGAATCTGGACGCATGGGGAAAACCTGACCTAATAATTGTCGATGGAGGTAAGGGGCAGATGTCTGTGTTTCTAAAGGAGTTTGAGGCCGAGCAAATACCGGTTGTAGGTTTGGCTAAAAGATTGGAAACTTTAGTTATCCCCGTAAAAACTTTGGGTGTAAACGGAATTAAAGAATATAGACTTCCCAAAGGACCTGCTCTTAATTTAGTTCAAAGAATTCGTGATGAGGCACACAGGTTTGCTCAGGCGTATCATCACAAACTTTTTACTAAATCATTATTTGAAAGCCGGTAGCTAAAGCGTCTATACTGGTATTGTGAGAAGGGCAATTAAATATTTTATTGTAAGCTCCGTTACTTTGTATCTTATTTCTCTGGTATTTTCCGGGCTGTTTTTTGAAAACGGTGTTAAAACGATAATATTAACCGGAATTGCCCTAAGCATAACTTCTCTTATTATTAAACCGGTTATCAATATTCTTCTTCTGCCTTTAAACCTAATAACTTTCGGTCTTTTCAGATGGGTTGGCTATGCCGTGGCGCTATATATAGTCACTTTAATTGTTCCCGGCTTTAAAATTATGGATTTTGCATTTAACGGCCTTGCGTCTTACTGGGTTTCTATTCCCGCCGTCTCATTGCACGGACTTATCGCCTTGATCGCATTTTCTTTCATTATTTCAACGACCTCCTCAATCTTAGATTGGTTATTAAAGTAGCTGAGGTGTTATAATTACTTCTGAAAAATGAACCAACTGTTAACAGTAATACAAATAATTATATCCGTTATCCTGGTTAGCTTTATTCTAATTCAGGCACGGGGTACAGGTTTCGGGAGATCAAGTGGTATCGGTGGAACTAGTTTTACCCGGAGGGGTTTAGAAAAACTTATATTCAGACTTACCTTTGTTGCTGCTTTCCTATTTATTGTCGTATCTACGCTACGCTTGGTTGCCTAATCAATGATGTTAAATCTCCGCTACATATTTAGGCTTATTGGAGCATTTTTTTCCAGATTTAAGGTTTTGATCCTTCTGGGAATAGGTCTGGGCGTTTTATTCTTTTTTCTGCTTAAATTTCTTATACCTTCTCTGGATTTTGTAAAAACGGTGAGAATAGGCGAGACAGGAAAGTTCACGGTGAGTACCCTGCCTACTCCAATTTTGAAATCGATTGGAAACGGATTAACTAAAATAGACACCGACGGAAGTGTAATTCCGGATTTAGCATCTTCGTGGGAAACAACAGACAAGGGAAAAACCTGGATTTTCACTTTAAAAGATAATATCTCTTGGCAAGACGGCAGTAAAGTAACCAGCAAAACTATCAATTACCAATTTTCCGATGTTACTATCGATCGCCCGGATGATAAAACCATTATTTTTAAACTGCAAAACACATATTCGGCATTTCCATCGGTTGTCTCCAAGCCTACCTTCAAATCAGGCCTTTTGGGAACAGGCGAGTGGAAGGTCAACAAAATCACATTAAACGGGTCGGCTGTTGAGAAAATTGATTTATCTTCAAAAACTAAGGGTAAAATTGTTTATAAATTCTATCCGACTGAGGAAAGCACAAAAGCAGCCTTTGAACTCGGACAAGTTGACCAAATCGATGATTTATTCAGTGTTTCTCCGTTTGATACCTGGCCAAAGGTTAAAATTAACAGTATTTCAGATACAGGAGAATATGTAGCGGTATTTTTTAACACACAGGACCCTACTTTACAGGAAAAAAACTTACGCCAGGCGCTTTCTTATGCCATAGACAAAGGTGCGCTCGGCGGTGTGCGAGCCATAAGTCCTATTTCCATGGATTCATGGGCATATAATCCCCAAGTCAAACCTTATGATTACGATCCTATTAAAGCCAAGCAAATGATTACTGATTATAAGACTGCAGCTAAGCTCACCGAAATTAACGTTAATTTATCCGCCCCTCCGCTTCTTTTGGACAAAGCTGAGACCATTTCTGAAAATTGGAGAGCTGTCGGCATAAACGTAAACCTCCAGGTTGTTTCCACAATTCCCAGCGACTATCAGACTTTTTTGGCTATCCTTGATATCCCCGAGGATCCTGACCAATATTCTCTGTGGCATTCTACTCAAGAGTCTACAAATATTACCCGATATCAAAATGTCAGAATAGATAAACTTTTAGAGGATGGAAGATCCGAAATTGACATTGAATCCAGAAAGAAAATATATTTGGATTTTCAGAGATTTTTAATAGAGGATTCTCCGGCTGCTTTTCTTTATTACCCGACTACCTACTCAGTTTCTCGAAACTGAGTTACTTGGCTAAATCTACCTGAATAAGATCCCTTAATTGGTTTGAATCACCCGAAAGACTTACTTTTGTGCCGTTTATATAAAAGGTTGGAGTTTCAGTAAGCGCCACGGTCTTTCCGTCGTTCATGTCTCTCTGCACAACATCCTTAACATTCTGGGAATTCATATCTGAGGTAAATTTGTCGGTATTCAAACCCAAATCTTTTGCATAACCGACAAATACACTTGCAGGATCAGGCAAATTAGACCAGTCGTTTTGAGTTGAATAAAGTCGGTCGTTCATTTCAAAATATTTTCCCTGCAATCCTGCGGCTTCTGCGGCGTACGAGGCGAGCGGGGCATTTGTATGATATGACAGCGGGTAATTTCTGAAAACATAGTTCACTTTTCCCGGAAAATCGGTTAAAACCTGTTTTACATATGGTGCGGCATCTCCACAGGCCGGGCATACATAATCTCCGAATTCAACAAGTGTAACCGTAGCGGAAGGACTGGCGGGGAGATAGAACCCGTTAACCAAACCTGATGTTTTATAAACACCTGAAGGTGCCAAAATTGAAGAATCTACGTTAGTAGAACTAACAGTAGAAGGATTACTGCCTCTGCTCATTAAAAATAATCCGCCGACGATTAAAATACATGTGGCCAAGATTACTATTATGAAAACTTTATTTCTCTGTAAAAAATCTTTCATGGGAATAGTATATCAAATTTATCCGGTATGATCTTGTCATCCAGCAAATAGCCTCGCTTCGTGTTAAAATATAACGTAACTTGGTGGGTGTAGCTCAATGGTTAGAGCGCTTCCCTGTGGAGGAAGAGGTTGCCGGTTCGAGTCCGGTCTCCCACCCCAATAATAAGTT
>JBAZYO010000039.1 GCA_041659285.1 Vicinamibacterales bacterium
CGGGCAGCGGATGCACGAGCACCTGAAAATACGGCACTGCCGTCAGCAGCAGGCGCCCGAGCGGCACCAGCGCCACGAACGCCGCGACCAACGCCACCAGTCCCGCCAGTTCCTTCCAGACCCAGACCTGGTCCGTCCCCGCCGCGCTCGCGCCGAGATCGAAGACCTTCCGGAAAAATTCGATCTGGCTGGCCGTCGCCTCCGGACTGTAGGGCTGGAATGGATGCAGCACCCGCTCGTTGTGCACCACCCGCAGCGTGCGCTGCGCCGCCTCGCCGTAATAACGCCCGATCTCCACCTCCGCCAGCGCCGCTCCGACGGCGCCGAGGCCGGAACGCACCAACCGCAGGGCTTCGGGCGCGCGCCGCATGTCGCCGTTTTTCAGTTCATTGCGATAGGCGCCTTCGTCGTAATAGGCGTAGCTGATGCCGACATTGGAACGTACGCTCCGCAGCGTCCGCTCTGTCAGGGTCAGGACGTAGCCCGAGACAAAGACCGAGTGCAGCTTGCTGGGGCGGCCGGTCTTGTCGGCCTCCCGGCCAAAATAGCCCGCCCCCTGGATGGCGGCGTTGCCCCCCGCGGAGTGGCCGGTCACGCCGATGCGCGACTTGTCGACGTAGTTCAGGATGTCCGTGTTGGCGGCGTAGTCGACGACCGCGAACATGCCGTAACCCTCCTCGGTCGCGGCCCGCGTGCTCAGCGAGGAGCTCGAGCCGCCCTGCGCATAGGGATCGATCGCGATGACCACGATCCCGCGGCGCGCCAGTTCGAGGGAAATGTTCGCCTGCGTTTCCTTCGAGCGTTGAAAGCCCGGGACCACGACCACCAGCGGGGCCGGCTGCGCGCTCGTCGCGCTCCGCGGCCGGAAGAGATCGGCCACGATCCACTGGCCGTTCTGTGTCGGGATCTTGATCTCCAGCACCTGCACTTTGCCGCCCGACGTCTGGATCAGCGCGCCGAGCAGGCTCGCGATTGCGATGATCGCCAGGCAGCCGCCCAACAGTCGCAGGCCGGGCAGTCGACGGCGGGGCGCAGGTGCGGCAGGAGGGGAACCCATGGCAGTTTCTCGGGCGCACCGGGCAGCGGGGCGAGCACATTTCGCACCAAGACTCGCCGCCGGACCCGCGATCTGCCATGCTCCGCCTCCGTCATGAAGAAATACAACGTCGGCATCGTGGGCTACGGCTGGGCGGCGACCGCCCACCTCGCCGCCATCAACGGCGGCACGCGCGGACAGGTCACCCGGATATGTTCTTCGCGATCGTTGGACGCAGCGGAGCTTTCGGCCCGCCATCAGTGTCCGCTGCAGACGCACACCGATTTCGCGGCGATGCTCGCGGCGCCCGACCTCGATGTCGTCTCGATTTGCAGCTACCACGATCAGCACAAGGCGCAGGCGATCGCCGCCGCCCGCGCCGGCAAGCATCTCATCGTGGAAAAGCCCCTGGCCCTTTCGCTGGCCGACCTCCGCGAAATCGAACACGCCGTCAAGGCCGCCGGCGTCAATTTCTGCCTTTGTTTCGAACTGCGCTTCTCCTCCCAGTTTCTGGCCACCAAGGCGCTGATCGACGCCGGCCAGCTCGGCCGCGTGCATTACGGCGAGGTCGACTACTACCACGGCATCGGCCCGTGGTACCGCGAATACGAATGGTGCACGACCAACGCCGGGTGCGGCAGCAGCCTGCTCGCCGCCGGCTGCCACGCACTGGACGCGCTGCTGTTGTGCCTGGGACCCGACGTGGCCGAGGTCTTCTGCTATGGCGTCAACTCCACGCACCCGACCTTCGCGAAGTACGAATACCCCTCGACGACCACCACGCTGCTCAAGTTCAAGGACGGCCGCGTCGGCAAGTGCGCGTCGACCATCGATTGCTGGCAGCCGTACTATTTTCACACCCACCTCGTCGGCAGCGAGGGCAGCCTGCTGGACAACAAGCATCATTCCAACCTCCTCCACGGCGACGACCGGCACGCCTGGAAGGAGCTGCCCTTCAAGTGCGTCGATTCGGGCGATGTCGCCGACCATCCGTACAAGACGCAGTTCGACGCGTTCTTCGACGCCCTCGACCGCAGGCAGCCGATGCCGCTGACCGGACTCGCTGACGCCGTGCTGGCCCACGAGGTGATCTTTGCCGCCGAGCGTTCGCTGCAACTCGGCCGCCCGGTGAAGCTCGCGGAAGTGCGCGGCTGAGAGGCCGGCCGGCGGCGGCCTTTTGGAGGCGGGGTGCCCTCACTCCGCAGTCTGCTCGGACGCAGCCGCGCTTGCGATCCGTCCGCCGAAGCCTTGGCGAAGGTGGAAGCCCACGGCGAAAGCGTGGTGCTCGACGGCCACGTTGTCGCCCAGCCTCCAACGCGGCTACGGGAACGAAAGCCGTTTTCGGCTTCGTAGCCGCGCTTGAGCCCACGGCGAAAGCGTGGTGCTCGACGGCCACGTTGTCGCCCAGCCTCCAACGCGGCTACGGGAACGGCTGAAGGGCCGGCCCGTTCAGTACCGGAAATGAAACCGCGAGACCGGCAGCGGCATCTCGCTCGCGACGCCGCGCACGCTCTTCCAGATCACCTCGTTCAATTCGAACATCGGCGTAAGATCGTAATCGGAAAAATCCATCGTCAACGAGACCTTTGCGCCCGGGGCATCCTTGGCGTTGCGGGCGTTGACATCGATCTGTGGCGGCAGATGCGTGTAGGGCGCGAAGTCGGCGGTCAGCCCAAACGAGGCGTACATCGGCATCGCCGCGGCGTCGTATTGCGTCATCGGCGGCAGTCCGAGCAGCAGTTCCATCGTCCGCAGCATCGACGAGGTCGTGTACAGGGTCGAATCGACCGCCTGGCGTTTGGTGTAGGGGCTCACCACCAGGCCCACCGTGCGCCGCGCATCCACGTGATCGGAGCCGTTCTGCGCGTCGTCCTCGATGACGAAGATGGCCGTCTCCGACCAGTAACGCGAATGACTCACCCGGTCGACGAGCTGTCCGAGCGCCCAGTCGTTGTTCGCCACGCAGGCGCTCGGCGTATGTGCCCCCGGCGTGGTGCCGCGCGTGTGATTCTCGCCGAGGCTCATCACGATGTAGTTGGGCAGACGCTTTTCCGGGTCCCGCGAATCGTAGTTCTTCTCGTAGTCGTCGAACTCCTCCAGGAAGACCTGCATGTTCT
>JBAZYO010000040.1:0-727 GCA_041659285.1 Vicinamibacterales bacterium
AACGCTGCATTCGGCGCACGCTGCGCTACTGCGATTGTGCTTGCATGGGGGGCTTTCCGGCGCCGCGCACTGTTCAGACATGACCATAAATGCCGCCTGTGGTGACCTGACCCTCTATATATACGCGAAATCGCGCGAGGTTTGATCTAAATCAAGGCGCTGAATCGTTGATACACATCAATGTCAGAACGGCTGCGCTTCGCTCAATTCCCCTCACGGATATAATCGGCAGCGAGCCCGCATCGGCGATGGACCGGCATTTTCAGGCACATTCGATCGGCTTGCGGGATGCGAGGTCCGCCTACCCACTGATCTATCTGCATGACGCCAGCATATCGCTGGAAGAATGGCTGCGCTTCGCGCGCCGCCGTTGTCGCCAGCCGTCAGACCGCGCCGGACTGATCGCTATCCGAGACCGGCGCGGGCATATTCACGCCCTCTTCGGATACCGGATCGACATCGACCTCCGAACTCGCAAAAGGCTCTGCCTTAATAATCTCGTTGTCGCGCGAATGCCCGGTTCGCTGATCGACGAAGCGATTATCGCCAGCGCAAACGAACTGGCAGCGCGCTTCGCCTGCCAGACCATCAGCCTTGAGCAGCCGTTCAGCCGCGAGACCGGCGTGCCTGGCTCCTGCCCGACGGCCTGCGATCTTCTGGCCCATCGCATCAGCTTTATCCCGAGCATGCAGCGCCATTGAAAAAACAGGCCTGGAGCCGTCGGACG
>JBAZYO010000040.1:737-3027 GCA_041659285.1 Vicinamibacterales bacterium
CGGCGGCGGTGAAAACAGGCCCCAGCACCGCGAGGCTGGCATCATCTTCGCAAAATTGTCTTTTCACCGGGGCTAAGGACAACCAGGCACAGCAACATAAGCTGGATTGAAACAAAGGATGAGCACCGCAGCGGATATGGACTTTCGGATTCAAAAATCCGGGCATGGGCTGAAAAATATGAGCTGATCGGATGTTTCTCAACCAATGCCGCAACGTGGCTGGCAAGAGAGAAACCAAGACAAAGAGAAAGAGAAAGCGGCGTCAATCCAAACCGTTAAACTTTTACAGCTTCAACGCCGCACCACTCGGCGATGAAGAGAGCCATTGCTGTCGTGATACGTTTCAGGGAAGCAATACTCGCACGCTCATCGAAGCCGTGGATGTTCTCCGAATGCGGCCCATAGCAGAGCGCTGGAATTTTATCGTAGAGCGCATAGACGCGCGTATCGAGATAAGCCGGCGTCAGAAAGGATTCGAGCGTCTTGCCGGTGGCGGCCTGGTGCGCGCGCCCGAGCACGGCTTCAGCCTCGGAGCCAGGCTCCAGCACGTAGCCTTCGGCCTGGAACCCGTTGAAGGTGACACTCGGGGGCATATTGGAGAGGAACCGGTCGCCACGCGCAAATCCAGCAACGCGACCACTGATCTCGCGCATTGCCGTCTCAGCGGAAGTGCCTGGATAGATGGCGATCCGGCAATCGATCTTGCACCAGCACGGCACGGACGACGCCCAGTCGCCGCCTTCGATCTTGCCGATGTTGAGGTTCAGCGGATGCGGCTCGTCTCCAAAGTAGGGATGATCAGCTTTCTCCGCATTCCATTCCTCCTCGAGGAGGCGCAATTCACCAATGACGCGATAGGCGGCATCGATGGCGTTAGCGCCTGATCCCATGTTGCGCACGTGGACCGGCAGACCGCGAACTTCGATCTGAAACCATAGTACGCCAGCGTTTGCACGGACCAGTTTCTCACTCTCCGGTTCCGGAATTAGGACGGCGTCGGCTTTGTAGCCACGTAGATGGGTCATCAGCGCGCCGTTTCCGGTCGATTCTTCCTCGACGACCGACTGTACATAAACGGTCGCCGCGGGCTGCAAACCGATGCGGCGAAGCGCATCGAGAGCGAAAATATTGGCCGCATGACCGACCTTCATATCCGCGCCGCCGCGCCCATAGAGCCAATCGCCTTCGATAACAGGATCGAATGGCGGATGTGTCCACATCGTTGCCGGTCCTGTTGGCACCACATCAACATGCGCCTGCAGGATCAACGATCTTCCGCTCTCCTCACGCGGACGATGAATTCCAACAACAATCGGCGCACGAGAGTGTTCATCGGTGAACGGTGCGCCGCCTCGATGCCGCTCGATGGCGTCCTGATCCATCTCGAAGCGGTCCATGGCGTAGCCACGGTCGCGAAGCGCGCGAAAGACAAAATCCTGCACGGCGTGCTCCGCGCCGCGCGTCGATGGAAAGCGGATGAGATCCTGCGTGAACGCTATCTGCTCTGCAAAGCCCTGTTCGACAGACGAAATGATGCTATCGCGAAGAGTAGGATCAAGCGCCATGGAAGATGTCCTTTTGATCTGGATATAATCGATATGGTTTAGGGAAAAACTTGACTTCAGACCGAAAGTGCAAGCTCCAAAACATCGAGCCCCTCATCGATGACAGAGTCTGAAGCGGTCAGCGGCACCAGGATTCGGATCGTGCTGGCGGTCGTTCCGCATGACAACAGGATGAGACCATTTTCGTAGGCGCGTTTGGTGACATGCTTTGTCATCTCCGCATCTGGCTCCTCGCCGCCGCGTTCCTTCACCACGTCAAAAGCAATCATCGCCCCCGGGCCGCGTATGGCCGAAATCGGCAGCAGATCATTTCGCCGCTGGATTGCGTCGAGTCGCGCCTTGAGGCGCTCACCGATGGCACTGGATCGCGCGACAAGGTTTTCGCGTTCGAATACGTCGAGTACGGCAAGTGCTGCGGCACATGATAACGGGTTGCCCGCATAGGTGCCGCCGAGGCCGCCCGGATCGGCCGCATCCATGATGGATGCTTTGCCGACGACGCCGGACAGAGGAAATCCGCCGGCGAGACTCTTTGCCAGGCAGATCAGATCGGGCTGAACGTCGTAATGTTCCATGGCAAACATCTTGCCGGTGCGTCCGTATCCGGTCTGCACCTCATCAGCGACCAGCACGATGCCGTGCCTGTCGCAGATGCGGCGCAGTTCGCGCATGAGCTCGATGGGCGCCTGATGAAAGCCGCCCTCGCCCTGCACCGGCTCGATGAT
>JBAZYO010000041.1 GCA_041659285.1 Vicinamibacterales bacterium
ATGCCGGTGCAAAAAGCCAGCAGGCACACACCCATGGTGACGCCGGCCATCGTCAGGCTGCCGATGCGCCATACGCTCGGCTTCGGCGACGGCCGCACCTTATCCGTCGTCAATGACATGGAGAGAAAATCGCCGGTGATCATCACAATGACCATCAGCAGCGGAGTCAGGATCGCGTGCCCTGTCATGATCAGGCCGGCGATCAGGAAGAGCACCGTCACGATCTTCTTGACGATGGCATTCAGCGTGTAGGTGAGGATGCGCTGGAACGTGATTCGCCCTTCCTTGACCGCGGCGACGATGCCGGCGAGTCCGGGCTCGGTCAGCACCATACCGGCGGCCGATTTGGCGACGTCGGTTGCCGTCGAGACTGCGATGCCGATCTGCGCCTGGCGCAGCGCCGGCGCGTCATTGGCGCCATCGCCGCACATGCCGACCGTATGGTTAGCCTTCTGGAACGCCTTGACGAGCTTGTATTTATCTTCCGGAAGGACGCCGGCGAAGACCGCGAATTGCTCGGGGTGGACGCTGTCGGGGATTGGTCCGGGCGGGAAGACCGCACCATCGAGCCCCACCGCGTGAGCCACGATAGCCGCGGTCGCCGGCGCGTCGCCCGTCACCATCACGGTGCGAACGCCCAGCTCATGCAATTCGGCAATGAGTGCCCCCGCGTCTGAACGGGGCGGATCGCTCAGCGCAATGAGTCCTGCCAGCTTCATCGCCGTCTGCGGTCCCGCCGCCACCGCCAGAACCCGGAACCCCTGCCGCTCGAGTTCGTCCGCCGTGGCTGCTGCGGTCGGCGACGGTTGTGCGAGGCCGGTGACCACGGCAAAGGCGCCCTTCACGATACGTTGCGCAGCGCCGGTCGAATCGGTTGCGCTCGCCTCGGACGTCTTCTTCGCCGGATCGAAAGGCTCAAACTTGACCAGGGTCGGCGCATCGGAGACGCCCTTGCTCGCGGCGGCCGCGCGAATGGCCGCATCCACCGGGTCCTGCCCGCCATCCGCGCTCGCCAGCGCGGCCAGTGCCAAAACATGCGCCTCGTCGAAGCCGGGCATGGGATGAACCGTCGTCACCGTCAGCGCATTCTGGGTCAGCGTGCCGGTCTTGTCGGAGCACAGGACATCCGTCGTTCCCGCTTCGTCCACCGCGGACAGGCGGGTCGGAAGAACGCCCAACTTTGCCAAGGCGCGCGCGCCGAGCGCCGCGGCCAGGGTGAACGTGGCCGGCAGCGCAACCGGTATCGTCGCCAGGACCGCCGTCAGGACGAGGGGGATGATCTCCGCCAGCGGCATCTTGAGAAAGTAGGCATAGGCGACGAGCGCCACGATGACGACGCTGTTGAATGCGGCAAGATTGCGCACCACGCGCAGAACCGCCTTCTGCTGGGAGCTCACGACATGAGCGGTGCGGACCAGTTCCGCAGTGCGGCCGAACTTGGTGCGCACTCCGGTCGCCGTGACCTCCGCCACCGCCTCGCCCCGGCGCACGAGCGCTCCGGCAAAGGTTTGCACGCCCGCGCCGGCTTCGATGGGTACCGATTCGCCGGTAAGCATGGATTGGTCGAGCAGAACTTCCCCGCCGGTGATGTGCACATCCGCGGCGACCACGCCGCCGAGTGAGAGCTTTACCGCGTCGCCCGGCACAAGCTCGACCGCGGGTACGGTCTTCCACGCGCCGTCGCGCCGGGCGGACGCGTTCAGCGCGAGCCGGGACTTCAGCGCGGTGAGGGTCGCCTGGGCACGGCTCTCCTGGAACAGTCCGAGCACTGCGTTGAACACCAGCAGGCCGGCGATGATCGCGGCCTCGACATGCTTGCCGACTACCAGTTCGAGCACAATCGCGGCCTCGAGCATCCACGGAACCGGGGCCCAGAATTTTTCGAGCGCCATGCGCAACGGGTGCACGCTCGTATCCGGCATCGTGTTGGGGCCGAACTTTGCCAAAAGGCGGCGGGCCTCGTCGCTGGTCAGGCCGTTGCTCGGGTGATCCTTTGCGGCACCCGCCGGCTTGGCATCGGGTTTTGCATCAGGCGCTAATCCGGGCTTTAATGCTGGTCCATCGGGGGTTGCGTGCTCTTGGTCATTCATAGGGAAGTCTCCCGCAGGTGTTGTCTGCCTTCTCGTGTGATCCGATTTACATGTGTGAACCGGGCCTGGAGTGGTTCACAGGACATATCACCCGGTCCTCGAGGGGGGATCACACACCGCCCACACCGAGAAATGCGCGCCCTTCTTCTGCCCGATGCCGATAGCACCCTTGGTGAGATAAAGCGCCCACGCGCAGTCGGGTTCGAACATGCTCGTCGTCGAGGACCAGTATCCTTCCCTGACCTCACTGAAGGGATGTCCTTGAGGAAGCGCCGGGCTGTGCGCGCTGCAATCCACGAGCGATTCCAGTTCGTTGATGTTCGGTAGCCGCCATGAATGAGTCTCCCCCCGCTGCCGGTTGAGGTCAGTCACCGCTTTGAGCGCTTCCTCCCATGTCGCCGGCCTTCCCGTAAGGTCGGCCGAGGAGAGCCAGCAGAGGTTCGTGAGCCGGTCGACGTTCACACTTCCCGCCTCCTCGAAGCGGGGATCAGGCCATGGCACCCACACTCGGAACTCTCCGTCCTGTCCTGACTCCGCGCAGGGTAGGGCGCGACCCTTCGAGTCATAACACCGGGTTTGGCCGGTGGCGAGCAGAATCGTGGCTCCGTGCTCTCGAACAGGCCAGAACAGGAAACGCTCCTCCTTCTGGCCGTAAAACATTCGTGCGCCTTCCGTATGGATGTACCACGCATAGGCCGTGTTGATCGCCGCGGTCGTGGACGTCCAGTACCATGCGCTGATCACGTTGACAAAGGGATGCCCCTCCGGCAAGGCCGGCTTCCTGGTCTGGTAGCTCATAAGACTTCGGAGTTCACGGCGGTTGGGAAGACGCCAGTCGGAAGCACCGATCGCATGGTCACGATTCATCTCTGCGATATAGTCGAGGGCTTCTT
>JBAZYO010000042.1 GCA_041659285.1 Vicinamibacterales bacterium
AATCGGAGTCTAATACCATAATTTATGAGTTAAGAATTACTTAATCTCAACAGTTGCTCCAGCTTCTTCCAATGCTTTTTTCAATGACTCAGCTTCTGCCTTATCAACACCGGTTTTAACTTCTTTCGGTGCACCGTCAACTAAATCTTTAGCTTCTTTCAGACCTAAGCCTGTAAGGTCTTTTACCAATTTAACAACTGCCAGTTTAGAACCACCAGCTTCTTTCAGGATTACATCGAAAGCTGTTTGTTCTGCTGCTGCTGCCGGAGCGTCACCGCCACCAGAAACTGCTGCTACTGCAACTGCTGCTGCAGCTGGCTCAATACCATACTCATCTTTTAATATTTGAGCTAATTCGTTAACTTCTTTTACTGTTAAGTTTACTAATTGCTCAGCAAACGATTTTAAATCTGCCATTTTATTTTAATTTTAAAATTTCTGTACTTGAATAATTTAATCGAACTTTTAGGTGCCCGTTAACCTCTTTCTTGTAATGTTTTAACAATTCCTGCAAGTTTATTACCACCTGACTGTAAGCCGGAGATAACGTTTTTAGCAGGAGATTGCAACAATGCAATGATGTCTGCCACCAATTCTTCCTTAGATTTAAGGTTTACCAGGGCATCTAACTGATTATCGCCAATGAATACTGCTGAATCGATGTATGCAGCTTTCAGTACCGGTTTATCACCCGATTTTCTCAATTGCTTGATCAGTTTAGCCGGAGCATTTGCTGATTTTGAGAATAAAAGAGATGAGGATCCTTTAAGTACGTCAAACATTTCGCTAAAATCGCCTTCAGAGGCTTCCATGGCCTTTCTGATCAGCTTATTCTTAGCGACCTGCATTTTGATATCGTTCTCGAAACATTTGCGGCGAATATCATTTACTTTTGCTACAGACAGGTTTGCCGTATCGGTAATATAAAAATTACCATACTCAGCAATCGTCTCTGTTAAAGCAAGAACAACTTCGTGTTTTTCTTCTTTTCTCATGATTAGATTCCCGCTACTGATTTAGTTTCAATTTCGATTCCCGGACTCATTGTCGACGACATGTGAATGCTCTTGAAATAAGTTCCTTTTGCAGCTGATGGTTTCAATTTAGAGATCGTTTGAATTACTTCTAACGCATTCTCATAAATCTTATCAGCATCAAAGGATACTTTTCCGATAGAAGCATGAATGATTCCTGTTTTGTCAACTTTGAAGTCAATCTTACCGCCTTTTACATCAGTTACGGCTTTACCCACATCCGGGGTAACAGTTCCTGATTTAGGATTTGGCATCAGGTTCCTTGGGCCTAAAACACGGCCAAGTTTACCTACTTTTGCCATCACACTAGGCATAGTAATAATGATATCAACGTCAGTCCATCCACCTTCTATTTTGGCAATATATTCATCCAAACCTACGTAATCTGCTCCGGCTGCTAAAGCCTCTGCTTCCTTATCAGGAGTGCAAAGAACTAATACACGGACAGTTTTACCGGTACCATGAGGGAGGTTTGCAATACCACGTACCATTTGATTCGCTTTACGCGGATCTACGCCTAAGCGTACATCAAGGTCAACTGATGCATCAAATTTAGTAGTTGTGATATCTTTAACCAAAGCCGAAGCCTGAGTCAATGAGTATGCTTTCCCATCCTCAATTTTGGAATGTGCCAATTTTTGATTTTTTGTTAATCTAGCCACTTCTTAAACTGATTTTGTATAATTAATTGTTCCAGGGTGCATCACCGCTAACGGTAATTCCCATACTGCGTGCTGTACCAGCAACCATTTTCATGGCTGACTCGACAGTAAATGCGTTCAAGTCGGTCATTTTATCTTTGGCTATGCTTTCAACCTGATCCCAGTTTACACTGGAAACCTTTTTACGGTTAGGCTCTGCAGAACCACTCTTTAAACCAGTAGCTTCCAGTAATTGGATTGCTACAGGAGGAGTTTTAATGATAAATTCGAATGACTTGTCGACATAAACAGTGATTACAACCGGTAAAACTTTACCTGGTTTATCTTGGGTACGTGCATTGAATTGCTTGCAAAACTCCATGATGTTCACACCTTTTGCTCCCAATGCGGGACCAACCGGTGGAGATGGATTAGCAGCGCCGCCCTTGATCTGTAATTTTATTAAAGCACCGACTTCTTTTGCCATTTTTATTGATTTGTTTTTAACTCAATGTTAGTAGTGGAAGCTATGTAACATTTAAGACCTTGTTAAGTTATAAGTTGTACGTTATAAGTGTCGCATGCGACGTATAACATACAACGTATAACGTATTACTCTTTTTCGACTTGCATATAATTCAACTCAAGAGGTGTTCTTCTTCCGAAGATCTTAACCATCACCTTAAGTTTCTTTTTCTCTTCATTTACCTCTTCAATCACTCCGGTAAATCCGTTGAACGGCCCATCCATCACTTTTACATTCTCTCCAACATAATAAGGCACATTCATTGATTCACCCTGTTCGGCCATCTCATCAACTTTACCAAGGATCCGGTTAACTTCTGCAGTTCTCATCGGAACCGCATTGCCACCTTTATCCCCAAGAAAACCAATTACACTATTGATACCTTTTATAACGTGTTCAAGTTCTCCGTCAAGAGCGGCTTCAATTAGTACATATCCGGCATAGAAGTTACGTTCCTTTGCAATCTTCTTTCCATCCTTCATCTGATAGTATTTCTCCATCGGAATCAGTACCTGAGGTAAAAGATGCGAAATACCTAAACGATTAACTTCTGCTTCCAGGTATTGCTTTACTTTTTTCTCTTTGCCGCTAACAGCCCTAACCACATACCATTTCAATTGATCGCTCATAGTGCTTTAAATTATGCCAGAGATTTATAAAACATCTT
>JBAZYO010000043.1 GCA_041659285.1 Vicinamibacterales bacterium
TATTGTTGCTCGAAGAGACACGTTGTTGGCAGTAAAGGAAAACCAAAATCTTTCTACGTTCCTGAAGATTGTAAAAACGGCAAACAAAAAAACTGCCGAAATTGGTGACGTTGTTACATATCAAGTACAAATCAGTAATACCAGTCCGCAATTTGTAAAAACGATCGGTGTCTACGATCTGTTGCCATATGCATTCCAGTATGTAAAGAATTCGGCACGATTTAACGGGAAGGCGATTGAGCCAACAATAAATCCGACAATTAACCAATTGAAATGGAATGTGCCCGATACAATACTAACGTCCAAACATGCAACATTAGTCTATCAGCTTGCTGTTGGAGCTGATGCGTTAGAAAGTGAAGGAGTCAATACGGCATATGCGAGTGCCCTTGCCGGTCTCGGAACATTGCTTGTCTCAGATAAATCACAATGGCAGGTTACTGTACGGCCTGGTGTGTTTACGGAAAAAGGCTTAATCATTGGGAAAGTATTTTATGATGATAATAGAAATACATTTCAAGATGAGGGAGAAAATGGTGAGAAGGGGATTGAAATATGGATGGAGGACGGAACCAGAATCATCACTGGAGATGATGGAAAATTCTCATTACCAGAGGTGAAACCCGGACAACATGTTATGCGTGTGAATGAAATTACACTCCCGAAAAAAACAGAATTGCTTATTGGTAATAATTCTTTTGCCAAAGATCCCACATCAAGATTCGTGAGAGTTACCGAAGGAGGAATTGCCAAAGCAAACTTCTATCTGAAACGAAATGTGGCAGATTCTCTTGTCCAAACCTTATCAAAAGTCAATAAGCTCATCGCCGTTCGGCAATTGAAACCGAAGTATTTGTATGAAGATACGTTGCGAAAACTGAAAGTTGATACTGTTCAAATGTATGTCTCCTTTACGTATTCGGGAAATAAGCCGGTCGCATCGATTGAGATTATTGATCAACTATCAGATCGGCTACATATTGTCCCCAATAGTTTTACATATAATGGCAGGACAATTAATCCAATGGTTGGCGATAATATCATCAATTTCAAACTTGGACGAGCGAGAGATGTTTTCAGTGGAGTGGTTAGTTATAAGGTAGTTGCAACGGATCTCTCTCATACCGGAATGCTTCTCCCGTCGACATCAATGATAAAAGTAACATCGATGGATAGTATTGTTGTTGAGAGTAATAAGATCTATGTCGAAAACGTTATCCGCGATACTACCAAAAATAGAATTGAAACTTCCGAGATCATGATCAGCTCAAACAATCCAAGAATATCGAATCATTTATCTGATTCGATTTCGATTACAGCAGGCGACGCAGTGTTTTTCAAGACATCATTGTATATCGATCCGAAGAAAAAAATTAAAACGGTAAAACTATTGGATTCTCTCGAATCTGCCTTCATAATTAATGAGCGTTCCTTCACTGTTAACGGTGTTCCATTATCATCGTAGAATCTTTCGGTTAAAGTCCGATCGTCTTCGCTCTCTATGAATACAAGAGAAATTCCGGATGATTTGGAATTTATTCGAGTTGCATCGGTTAATCTTACCGATCTGCTTCGTTCAGGGAAGAACGAAATAACCTATTCTGCTACGTTACAACGTGCAAATAGGGATACAATGTTTCGAAAATATTCGTACGCCATTATTACCAATCAGTTTAATGAAGAAAATATAGTGCGAACGAATGATGCGAAGATCTTTGTGAGAGCTGGCGTAATGTCGCAGTCACTTCCGTTAGAAACAACATATGTCAATATCCCTCGCTCTTCATTAAAAGTTGAAGAAAAGATCGCTGAAGCAGTAAAACTTATTGAATCTCTCAAACAAATATCCACAAAAGCAGTTGTGATGGAAGGGATTACGTTTGAATTAGCGAAAGCAACGCTAACGACGGAATCTAAAGTTGTGTTGGATAACATTGCCAGGATTTTGTTAAGCAATAATGAAATTAATATGCAAATCAATGGTTATACCGACAATACCGGGAATGCTGCATCAAATCGTAAAATGTCACTGAACCGTGCAAAAGAAGTGACTGCATATTTAGTCAGTCAAGGTGTTGATTCGAAAAGACTATTACCGCAGGGATTCGGTCCGACGAATCCTATTGCATCGAACAAAACAGAGGAAGGTCGAGCGAAAAATCGGCGTGTTGAGTTTGCACGGGTGAAATAAATATCCTGCGAACACTATTCAAGATTTACTATTACACTTCAGTGTGAAATAAAAGAGGGCTGCAATTGCAGCCCTCTTTGTTATTTAAAAACGAGTATTGATTAATTTGGGAATGCGACAGTATCCGCAAGAGCTTTGTAAAGATCTTTCAATTCCGTGATTGTTATTTTTGTTGGTTTCATTACTGCACCCAATTGTCCAAATTTAATTTTATGTTGTGCTTCATTTGGTTTTGTCCGGACAAATTTACCGGCAGTCATTCCGGGAGTTGCATCAAGATTTGATATCATGGTTCCATTTGTACCGTGGCATGTTGCACAGTTTGTGTTGTAAAATGTTTTTCCGCTTGCTGCATTTCCATCTTTTCCAATAGCACTGTACGTTGCTTTTCCGGTAGGATAAGTGCCCGTATATGTTGCATCATATAATTGCGTTACATCATTAGCACCTTCTTTTAAGTATTTTACAAGATCCCAAATCTGAGCATCGGTCAATAACGTTCCATAATTGGGCATTTGATCACCAATGGTCGGGCTTGTAAGAGAATATCCGGTTACAGCAGCAGAATCTGAAAGTTTTCTTCTACCAGTGCTGCTTTTAAGTGCATCAAATAATTGCTGTGCTGTTTTTGACTGTGATGGGATC
>JBAZYO010000044.1 GCA_041659285.1 Vicinamibacterales bacterium
TTTCTTTTAAGAACATTGCTTATATCTATTGCTCTATGAGGATCATATCCACTTACTCCAAGGTTAATTTTTCCATCTTTAGTCTGAAGACTTATTCTTGATACTGTTCTAAGATTTTCTTCTGGGGGGTCTGTTGGTCTTATAAAAATCTCTGATTTCTTTATAGAAGGGAATGCCTTCCATCTAAGAGTATTCTCTCCTAACGACCAACTTATCTCTCTTGCATATTTGCCTCTATCTTCAAGTTTTTCAAATGAATAATAGTTGTTTGTCATAAAAAAAGGGGATTAAGGAGACTTATAAAGGTTTCTTATTGGAAACCTTTAAAAACTGCCCAAACGGTATAACTATGAAAAGTATCGTATTCAATTATTATCACGATATCACATCACATTCAAGTTTGATAATCTTAAGTTTTATCTTAAGGTAGTTTAGAAGTTGGGCGTTGGAAAATCCTGAGAAGGTTCGGGTGGGCTTTATGCCTTTGTGAGTGCTATAATTAGCGATATTTTTCTGAGAAATCATAGATTTCAATAAATTAAACACGTGAGACAACAAGTCTCACAAAATTAAACAAATACAAAAATGGCAAAAATAAGTCCGGTATCAATAAAATACATGATACACGCGAATTTTACAGCTGAAGGTGCTTTAGAAAAACCTGACGTAATCGGAGCTATATTCGGGCAAACTGAAGGTTTGCTGGGTGCTGAACTTGAAATGAGAGAATTGCAGAAAGAAGGAAAGATAGGAAGAATTGAAGTTGAATTAGAAAGAAGGGACAAGATGACAACTGGAAAAATAATGATTCCAACTGCTCTTGATCAATCTGAAACTACTTTGATAGCTGCTGCAATTGAAACAATAGAAAGAATAGGCCCAAGTGATGCTCAAATAGAAATTGCAAGAATTGAAGATGTAAGAGGAAGCAAAAGAGATTACATCCTTGAAAGAGCAAAAAAGCTTATGTCTGAAATAAAAGGTTCAACCGATTCAAGAGAAATATCAAATGAGATAAAAGACTCTGCAAAGACTTCAAGCATACAAGAATATGGTGACGAAAAACTTCCATGTGGAAACATATCTGGAAGAGAAATAATTGTTGTTGAAGGAAGAGCAGATGTTGTAAATCTTTTGAGAGCAGGTGTTACTAATGTTATTGCAATGAATGGTACAAAAATGCCAAACGCAATAAGAGAACTTGGAAAGGAAAAAGAAATAACTCTTTTTGTTGATGGAGACAGAGGCGGAAAGTTAATTATACAAAATGTTTCGGATAATGCAAATATAGATTACATTGTTGTTGCTCCTGATGGAAAAGAAGTTGAAGAATTAGCAGGAAAAGAAATCCTTATGATTCTTAGAAGAAAGACTCCTTTGAATGAATTCCTTAGAAGAGAAGGAATGCAAAGAAGAGAACAACCTGAAAGAACTGAAACCCCTTTAAAGAAAAAAGAATTGAATGAGGAAGAAAAAGAAAAGCTCAAAAAAATTCTTAAAGCAAACGAAGACTCTGGAAAAGCAATTCTTTTGGATGAATCTCTTAGAGAAATAAGAGAAATATCTGCAAGAGGATTTGGTGGAAGTCTTAGAAGAGTGAATGAAAAACCTTATGCAATAGTTTTAGATGGAACAGTTACAAGTTCAGTAATAGAAGCTGCAGAAGACGCAAAGTGTCAAGTTCTTGTTGCTCGAAATTTCGCTGCAACAAGTAACAATATTCAATTATTAAGTTTTTAATTTTATAATAAAACGGGATGGGGGAAACCCCATTTCGTATTCTTTATTTTTTGTAAATAAAAGTAACAACCAGTCACTGATTGTTATAACAGGTAGTAACGACAGTGTAACTATTAAATTACTACAATCGTAAGCTTTATAAACAATAATTAGTATAGGATTTTGTAGAAAAAAACTTTCTACACAATTAAATAAAATGAGAGCAAAAATGAATACAAAGAAAATTTTGGTTTCTCTTTGTACAATCGCAATCGCTTTGTTTTTGGTTGCTACAGTTTCTGCTGCAAATTTAGCTAGTACAACAACTATAGAAGTTGATGGAATCAACGTTCTAGACAATGTAAGTCTTATTGCTGGTGAAACAATGACTGTTAAAGTTATGTTCACTGCAATTGCAGATGCTACTAATGTTAGAATAAAAGCAGAAGTTGAAGGTGACAAAGTTAGTTTTGATGCTATGACAGTTCCATTCGATGTGGAAGCTAATCATACATACAAGAAAACTTTGACACTTGAAGTTCCTTCTGAACTTAAAGACCAACTTTCTGATGATGTAACTCTTAACATAAAGATATGGAATGGAGATTACAAAACAGAAAAAACTGGTTTAACTTTATTAGTTCAAAGACCTTCATACAACCCAGTTGTTAAGTCAATAACTACATCTCAAACAATTCAAGCTGGTGAAACAATTCCAGTAGATTTTGTTTTGAAGAATGTTGGTTATAACGACTTAAACGACGTCTATGTAACTGTTGGAATAACTGCTTTAGGTGTTGAACAAACATCCTATTTCGGTGACCTAGTTAAAATAGAAACAAGCACAATGCACGACGAAGAGACAGATACAGTTAGTGGAAGAATCTTCTTAGAAGTTCCTTACACTGCAAAAGCTGGAATCTATACTCTTGAAGTCAAAGTTACAAATGATGACGTT
>JBAZYO010000045.1 GCA_041659285.1 Vicinamibacterales bacterium
ACGGATCTGGCCAAACTTGGAATGAGAGCTCTGATCTGCGGTACATTGGCCTCTTATTTATGGGCAACTATTGCCGGCATCCTGATGTAATTTTAGTTGTTAGTTTGTTCGATGGTTAGTGGTTTGTTACGAGTTTCGTGTACAATCTATAAGTTATAACCTATAACTTATAACCTACAACTGATAATAACTCCTTATCGTTTTTTTAAATCGACATATTCTCTATAGGTTTCTCCTACAAATATTTGTCTTGGTCTTCCAATAGGCTCTTTATTCTCGCGCATTTCTTTCCATTGGGCAATCCATCCCGGTAAACGGCCTAAAGCGAATAATACGGTAAACATATCAGTCGGGAACCCTAAAGCACGGTAAATAATACCAGAATAGAAATCGACATTCGGATATAGCTTACGCTCAACAAAATACGGGTCGTTCAGGGCCGTAGTTTCCATTTTTTTCGCGATTTCCAGAACAGGATCATCAATACCAAGTTTATCAAGAATGTCGTCGCAGGCTTTCTTGATGATCTTCGCCCTAGGGTCAAAGTTCTTGTAAACACGATGTCCAAATCCCATCAGACGAAAACTATCGTCCTTATCTTTTGCTTTGTTGATCCATTTATCAGTATCACCGCCATCATTTTTTATCTGCTCAAGCATTTCAATAACCGCCTGATTGGCACCTCCATGAAGCGGGCCCCATAAAGCTGAAATACCTGCAGAAATTGAAGCATATAAATTACAGTCTGATGAACCTACCATCCGAACCGTGGAAGTGGAGCAATTTTGCTCGTGATCTGCATGGAGTATAAATAATACGTTCATGGCCTTCACTACCACAGGATCGATCTCTTTATTTTCTGTTCTCTGACCGAAAGTCATGTTCAGGAAATTACTCACATAATCCAGATTATTTTGCGGATAGATGATCGGATGGCCGAGAGATTTTTTATAAATCCAGGAAACAACTGTGGTCATTTTTGCAAACAGCTTGATAATGGTCAGTTTTTGCTCCTCTGCTGTTTGTTTTGAGTTTAATGATTCGGGATAAAATGAAGATAGGGAACATATCAGGGAAGAAAGTTGTCCCATAGGATGGGATTTCGAAGGAAACCCGTCGAAAAATTTCTTCATATCTTCATGAACCAGCGTATGCCTGGAGATCACGGACTGAAATGAGTTGAGTTGAGATTGGTTTGGAAGTTCACCATAGATCAGTAAGTAAGCAACTTCAATAAAAGTTGATTTCTCTGCTAATTCTTCAATGGAGTATCCCCTGTATTTTAAGATTCCTTCCTCGCCGTCCAGAAATGTGATAGCACTTTTAGTTGAACCTGTATTTTTAAAACCAGAATCGAGAGTTATAAATCCGCTTTCATCCCTAAGTTTTGAAATATCAATGGCCTTTTCACCTTCAGTACCTGTAATTATCGGTAATTCGTACGTTTTTTCTCCTATTTTTAAGGATGCTGACTCTGACATAGTAATTTGAAATTTTAATAAACAAAACTAATAAATATGCTCACTTATGACCTAATTTTCATGAAAGGTTTTGCAATATTTTTTAAAAAAAATTAAATAAATTACAATTTCATGTAATCAATCACCCTGATTTTAGGTTAACCCATCCGAATTGGATGATATTTCTGATCTTCTAAATCAGTGATTGTTATTTTTTCTTCGTTATGGTCTCCTTAACTTCACCGCAATTCAGCATTTCATCACCGAAATAAGGGTTCCTGACCTCTTTCTCAGAAGCCAGCCAATAGCCTCCCTCACCGTCATTGGCCATCGGACAATACTGAACAAATAAACTTCCTGATTCGATCTCTGTATGTTTAAGCATTGCAATGATATCAGCACTTAATGCAGTAAATTGGAAACGCTGCTTGGTCAGGTCATTTGTACCTGCAATTTCGGCAGCCATAGTAGCGGTATTTTCGCAACCATCAATTTTACGAAGTGCAGTTGCAAGCTCTTTGGCTGCTACCTGAGCTTCAGTTGCATTTGATGCTACAAGTACATCTTTAAGATGAATATAATGAATGAATACCTGATCCGTATCGATATCTTTAATTTCGACAGGAACAGTGGCCGGAGCAGAAATAGTGTCGGTTTTAGCAGACTCATCAGTTTTGGATGCCTGATTACAGGCTGCAAATACAGCAATCAGTGCAAAAACTGACATAACAAATTTTAATTTATACATAATTAGGGGATTTTGGTTTACAAATATGAGTATTTTAGATGAATGAACCGTCAAAAACAGGAAAGTCCCGCTTTCTGAGGGGTATTTTCGAAAAATCAATTCTTTATTCAGTTCACAGCCAAAAGCTAGCCACAAACCGGCCTGAACAGAATTTTTCAGGTTTGGCCATTCACAAGGCCCTATAGGCATTATGAATCAAAATACATGGTTCAAACCCGGAATAAATACTTTTCCCTGGAACCCGGGTACAAATATAGTTCCAATCTGAAAATATTACCTTTTCAGTATCAGATAACCTTTGTTAGTGTTTTTTGTTCTGATGCCAGCTTCCGATTTGTAGGTATTCACTATATAAAAGTACACTCCATCCACCAGTGGGGAATCCTGATTAACAAGAAGACCCTTATTAGCAAAACCCCTGAAAGTTTTATCACCACTATTATAACCTTTTACAG
>JBAZYO010000046.1:0-1461 GCA_041659285.1 Vicinamibacterales bacterium
TGCTCGGTAATCAATATGGGGAGTTTATCCTCTTGGAGTTTAGAAATCAGGCGCGTAGCTTGTCGTTTTAGCGTGGTAACAAGTTCTGTTTTCATAGGTGATACAATAGTGCCACATTATCCGATAGTCAATCATTTGTTTTTCAAGCGAACAAACGACTCACGCTGAGCGCAATCGATGGCGTGAAGTCAATGGTTCGTAGCATTATTTCTCCGACTTTTTCAGATCAATCCTGAAATGTGAACCATGTTTTGTGCCGGTCATAATGGTTACTGTTTTTTGCCACGAAAAGCGTGGAAAAGCGTGGGGTCAGCCCTGAATGGCGCTTAGTTAAGGCCTAATACACGCTTGCTCAATGGCTTACGGCGAGGCGGTTCAGTGATGGTGCGGAAGAGCACTAAGCGGGAAATCTGCTCCATGCGCTTAAGCGTTTGCTGCACGTTCCGCCAGTTTGTGATCGCTGCCTTCATCCACAGATACTGCTCCTTGGACAGGGCCACCGACACGGTCTTCTTCATCTCCTTGCGACTCCACTGATAGCACGGTCCGCCAGCGCCAGGGCCACGATCTTGAACGTATCCGTGACTGATCCAACCCATACGCGCCAGTTGTCGCTGTAGCCGGCCATATTCCGCCTGCAGATCTGAAAGATTGGGTTTCATGCAAATAAGTATAGCATACGTGTCAAGAAGGCGGTATATATACCGCCCTATGAATACACCGTACTTTCCTGCTTGGCGTCGGCAACTGGCCGCGGGTGCCCGGCACATGGCCGGCAGCCGCCGGCGCTCCCCCGTGGAGATTGAGTCGCAATATCGCAGGTTTCTGTCCAGCCGGACGCTGGCACCACCCAAACACGGCACCGGTAGCCGCCGGCGGGTTTTCCCATTGGCGTTGGTTTTTTGCTGTTTCCTCTGGCAGGTATTGCAGCCGCGCACCTCCTGCCGGGCGGTCGTGCGGCAAGTGCAGGCCTTTTGCGAGACTGAACGCCAGCGCTTCGACGAGAACACCAGCGCTTATTGTCAGGCACGTTCGCGTCTGCCCTATACCTGTTTGCAACAAGCACTGTGCGATTCAGCTCAAGCAGCAGAGCGGCTTGCCTGTCAAGGTGTTCCCGGATGGAACCGCCCTGTCAAAGTCGTAGACGCCACCGGCGTGCGCTTGCCCGATACCGCAGCCAATCGCAAAGCATTTCCGTACCCCAGTGGTCAGCAACCGGGCTGTGGCTTTCCCGTGATGAAAGTCGCCGGCCTCTATTCACTAGCCAGCGGGGCCATCCTCAAGACCGTCGACGGCCCTTGGTTTGCTCACGAGGCGCGCCTATGCAACAACCTTTGGCCCAACCTTCAGCCAGGTGACATCCTCTTGGGTGATCGCGCCTTCGGCGCCTACTTCATCCTCGCCTCACTGCCTCAACGCGGCGTGGACGTTGTCTGCCGTTTGAACCAAGGAAGACATTTC
>JBAZYO010000046.1:1471-2610 GCA_041659285.1 Vicinamibacterales bacterium
GCCCCGCCATAAAATACGCCCTGTTTACCTCGCCGAAGATGAATGGGAACAGGCGCCCGAACAGATCACCGTGCGTCTCATCCAGGTCCGCATCCCCGCCAACGGCTTCCGCACACAAGAGCTGTGGTTCTCCACCACGTTGCTTGATCCCATCACATATCCCGCCGTGCTCATTGCGCAACTCTATCTGCGCCGCTGGGACATGGAGCTCTGTTTCCGTGACCTGAAAACCACCATGGGTATGGAAGAACTACGCTGTCAATCACCTGCCATGGCGCGCAAAGAATTACTTGCCTTTCTCGTCGCACATAATTGCATCCGCTGCCTGATTGCAGAAGCAGCCACCACGCATAAGGTCCCGCGCATGCGCATCAGTTTCAAAGGCGCCGTCGATGCCGCCCGCAGCTTCTACCAAGCTATGCGGCTGTCTATATCAGCTTGTAATGCGCGCCGTCTTTACCGCCGCCTACTCGAAATCCTTGCACGCGACTTGGTCCCACTGCGCCCCGGTCGCTCCGAACCTCGCGCCGTTAAACGCCGACCAAAACCTTACCAGCGGCTCACCAAACCACGCTCGTGCTTCCGAGAACTACCTCATCGAGGCAAAGTCAGGGGGGCTGCTCAATGCTTATCTTAGCGCCATTCAGGGCAGACCCCACGTTTTAGGTGTTCTTCGTCTATCTTGTCTGAAGATCTTCGGCGCATAGTAAGGTAGCGGCTTTCTCTATTCATCTCCTTTTCGTTTGTCTTCAACCGGTATGTCTTTGATCGCGATTTCGCCAGTTCGACGTGGCGCATTATCGGCATGTACAGTCCAGCGGATTACTCCCGGCTCTTTGGCAAGATCCAGATCGAGAATTTGTGGGTAGATCCGATGCTCATGAATCTGGATTCTCATATCGGGGAGGATCGGATCGTATCGTGCCGGTCCATGTTTTGGAATGCACATTTCATATCCGGTAATATCTCGTGTAGTATTTGTTGTCCGGATGGTACTGTATGGTTCATCTGTAGCAGGTTTTGAAAACAATAGCTTTTCGATTTTATCCATGCAAAACCGTTCCGGTATCGAAAGGTAGCAGTTCACGTAGGTTGCAAGAATCCTTCCGGTGTTCTTCGCGGTTACGACAAGGTCAAGG
>JBAZYO010000047.1 GCA_041659285.1 Vicinamibacterales bacterium
CGGCGATGAAGGCCGGCCAATGCATTACCGCCATCGATCCGCGCTACTTCCGGCCGGCCGAAGTGGAGACGCTGCTCGGCGATCCGCGCAAAGCTCGGGAGAAACTAGGCTGGGTGCCGACGACGACGTTCGAAGAGTTGGTCGCCGAGATGATGGCCGCCGATTTGTCGTTGGCCAGGCGCGATGCGTTGGTGACCGAAGCCGGCTACAGGGCGCCGAAAAATCATGAGTGAACCGATGCGATTGCGCGACGCCAGTATCTTTGTCGCCGGCCACCGCGGCCTCGTCGGGTCGGCGATCGTGCGCCAGTTGCAGGCCGAGGGCGCCCAGCGCCTGATCCTGCGCCCACGGCAGGAGCTGGACCTGACCGATCAGGCGGCCGTAGAGGCCTTCTTCGCCAGCGACAAACCTGAGTACGTATTCCTGGCGGCGGCCAAGGTCGGCGGCATTCTCGCCAACGACAGTTATCCCGCGGAATTCCTGCGCGATAACCTGGCCATTCAAACCAACGTGATCCATAGCGCGTGGCGACATGGGGTGCGCAAGCTCTGCTTCCTCGGTTCGTCGTGCATCTATCCCAAGCTGGCGCCGCAACCGCTGAAGGAAGAGTCGCTGTTGACCGGCCCGCTGGAGCCGACCAACGAGTGGTACGCAATCGCCAAGATTGCCGGCATCAAGATGTGCCAGGCCTACCGCCGCCAGTATGGCTTCGACGCGATCAGCCTGATGCCGACCAATCTGTACGGCCCGGGCGACAACTTCGACCTGAAGACATCGCATGTGCTGCCGGCGCTGATCCGCAAATTCCATGAAGCGAAAGAGCAGGGTGCCCGTGAGGTCGTGATCTGGGGCACTGGCACGCCGCGACGTGAGTTTCTCCACGTGGACGACCTGGCGGCGGCAGCCGTGTTCCTGATGAAGAACTATTCGGACGAACAGTTCATCAACGTCGGCAGCGGCGAGGACCTGACCATCCGCGAGCTGGCGGAGATGGTGGCGCAAGCGGTGGGGTACACGGGCAGCATCGTCACCGATCCGAGCAAGCCGGACGGCACGCCGCGCAAGCTGATGGATGTTTCGCGCTTGAGCAAGTTGGGTTGGAGTCCGCGCATTCCATTGCGTGAGGGTATCGAGCGAACCTACGTTGAGTTTCAGACGGCGCACGCAGTGCCGGGCCCGCAACCGTGAAAGTGCTGGTTACTGGCGGGGCAGGGTACATCGGGAGCCACACTTGCCTGGAGTTGGTCGCACGCGGACACGAGGTGGTGATCGTCGACTCCTTCGCCAACAGCTCGCGTAAGGTGGTGCCGCGTCTCGAGGATCTGGCGGGTTGTCGCTTGCCGTGCCACGAGCTCGACGTGCGTGATGAAGCGGCCGTCACTCGAGTGCTTGCAGAACACCGCTGCGATGCAGTGATTCACTTCGCAGCGCTGAAAGCGGTAGGTGAGTCATGCGAGCAGCCGCTGGAATACTTCGCCAACAACATTTGTGGCAGCGTTTCCCTGTTGCGGGCGATGCGGGCGACCGGCGTCAACAAGCTGATCTTCAGCTCGTCCTGCACCGTGTATGGCGCGCCGGACTCGGTGCCGGTCAATGAGACAGCGCCTTTGCGGGTCGCGAACCCGTACGGACGCAGCAAGCTGGTGGTCGAGGAAATGCTGGGCGACGTTGCCCGCGCCGACGCGAAGTTTCGCTACGCCAGCCTGCGTTATTTCAATCCGGTCGGCGCGCATCCCAGCGGACGTATCGGCGAGGATCCTCGCGGAATACCAAACAACCTGATGCCGCTGGTCTGCCAGGTGGCTGCCGGCCGCCGTTGTCAGCTGAAGGTCTACGGTGGCGACTGGCCGACACCCGACGGCACGGGCATACGCGATTACCTGCACGTGGTGGATCTGGCTCGCGCCCATGTGTCGGCGCTGGAGTATCTGGCCAATCGCGATCGCAGTCTGACGGTCAACCTGGGCACCGGGCGCGGCGCCAGCGTGCTGGAGCTGATAAGTACTTTCGAGCGGGTGTGCGGGAAGGCGGTACCGTACGAGATTGTTGGGAGGCGGGATGGGGATGTTGCCGCGGTCTGGGCCGACCCCTCGCTCGCGTCGCGAGAACTGGGTTGGACGGCGGAGCTGGATCTGGATGCGATGTGCAGGGATGCCTGGCGCTGGCAGTGCGAGAATCCGGATGGGTTTGATGGGTGAGGCAATTGGTCAGGTGGTTTCAGCCGAATAGCTGATCGCCGTATCGGCCGAGCCGCTAGTCGCCGCCCAACGAAATAGCGCCGCAAATGCGGCGCTATTTTTTTGTCACCTGTGGTCACCCAACCGACGCTAACTAGTTGAATTCACAGCTGTAGCCCCCACCCGCGGCTGAATTGCCCGGTGTGTATACGTTGTGTTGACACGATTCTGTGTATACACTGTCCGCACACGCATGAATTGGACCCTTCCGTGAACAACGCCCCGCGCGAAACCACCATAAACCTTCGAGCGCCTGCAACGAAGCGGGCGCTGATCGACCAGGCAGCCGAAATCGCCGGCAAGACGCGTACCGACTTCATGCTCGAAGCGTCATGCGAAAAAGCACAAGAGGTCCTGGCTGAC